>JAIEQO010000351.1 GCA_019747655.1 Gemmataceae bacterium
GGCCCGGGCCCGGGCCCTGGCCCGGGCCGGGCGGTTCGACGAGGCGACGGCCGCCGCCGACGAGGCCCGCCGGCTGGCCCCGCTCGACCCCGACACCCTCGTCGTCCACGCCTGCGTCTACTCCGAGTGCGGCGGGAAGGCGGCCGACCCGGCGGCCCGGGAGAAGTGGCTCGGGGCGGCCCTGGCCGACCTGACGGCGATCGCCAAGTCCCGCCCGGACTGGTTCCAGAACCTCCAGAACTTCCCGGAGCTGCTCCCGGCCCGCCGGCACCCGGGGTTCGCCCGGTGCCTGGAGGCGGCCCGCCCGCCCGGCCCGTGACCGGGGCGATTTTTCCCGCCCCGCGTGCGAGACCCCGGCGGGCCCGGGATAGTTAGGGGGACGGGCCGGTACTTCGCCGGCCGAACGTCGGAGACGCCCCCATGTTCCGCCCGCTCGTCCTCGCCGCCGCGGCCGCCGTCCTGACCGCCGCACCCCCCCCCGCCCGGGCCGATTTCATCGTGTTCGCCGAGGACTTCAACCCGTCCAGCCCCGTCACCGGGGTCGGGTACGTGCTGTTCAACGGCGACCCGCAGTTCGTGTTCCCGAACGTCGACGGGGCCGGTCACACCGGCGGGTTGGTCAACACGGCTAACCCCAACTTCAACGCGATCATCACCCAGACCTCCACGAGCTTCAACGGCATCACCACCCCGGCCCAAGACGGCCCCCGCGGCTGGTACCTGCTGGACTACACGGCCAGCAACGCCGGCACCGCCTGGGCGTCGCCCGCCGCCATCGCGGTCAACCCGAACCAGGTGTACACGTTCTCGTTCTACCTGACCGACGTGAACGGCACCGGCGTCCACCCGAGCACCACCGCCCGAATCAACGGCGTGGCCGTCGGCGGGCCGGTCACGCCGGCCGTCGGGCAGTGGACCCAGTACAGCTACACCTGGAACTCCGGGAGCGCAACCTCGGCCACCCTCAGTCTGTCCGACGACGTGGGCGGCTTCGACGGGAACGACTACGGGATCGACACCATCCGGTTCACCACCGCCGCCGCCCCGGCGGCGGTCCCGGAGCCGGCCAGCCTGGCCCTGCTCGGCGTCGCCGGGCTCGGGCTGCTGGCCCGCCGGCGGCTCCGCCCGGCCGCGTCCACCTGACGGTCTTTGTTACGACTGATTTCATTGGTTCGGCCGCAGGGTGTGCGTGCTGCCGAACCAAACCAACGAGGGCCGGCCCTACCGCAGCTCGGCCGGCAGCTCGCCGCTGTAGCCGGCCCACAGGGCGTCGACCGGGTGGCCGCACCAGATGCCCGGGTCGAGTTGCTTCAGGTGGCGGGTGATCTGCATCAGGCAGCCGACGTTCCCGGTGAACACCGCCCGGGCCTTCGTGTCCCGGATGTTCGCCGCCTTCCGGTCGCCCAGCCGGGTCGCCATCTCCGGCTGCGTCAGGTTGTAGCTCCCGGCCGCCCCGCAACACAGCTCGCTCTCGGGCAGCGGCACCAGTTCCAGCCCGGGGATCATCTCCAGGAGCTGCCGAGGCTGCTTGTAGATTTGCTGCGCGTGCCGGAGGTGGCAGGCGTCGTGGTAGGTCGCCCGGACCGGCACCGGGTGCGTCGGCTTCACCGGCCCGAGTTCGACCAGGAACTCGCTGATGTCCCGCACCTTCGCTTGCAGCCGGGCGGCGGCACCGGCCTGCGGCGTCCCGGCCATCATGTGGGCGTAGTCCTTCAACTGGAACCCGCACCCGGCCGCGTTGGTCACGACGGCGTCCACGCCGGCGAACCTGGCCGCGTCGTCGGCCCCGAAGGCGGAGCAGTTCTTGGCGGCGAAGTCCCGGGCCGGCCACTCCTCGGCGGCGTGGTAGTGCAGGGCTCCGCAGCACGCTTGATTCCGCGGAATCCAGACCTCGCAGCCGTTCTTCTGCAACACCCGGGCGGTGTTCAGGTTGGTCCGCGGGTAGAGCGCGTCGGCCACGCACCCCAGGAACAGCGCCACCCGCGCCCGCTTCTTCCCCTCCGCCGGCAGCACCTCCGGCAGCCGCCCGTAGTGCGGCTTCAGGTCCGGCAGCATGTCCTTCATCGACCGGAACGACTTCGGGATGAGCCGGTCGGCCCCGGTCTTCTTCAGGAGCCAGTCGGCCCCGGACCACTGCATCAGCCGGGCCGGGGCCAGGGACAGCCGGTTCGCCCACCGGTACGGGAAGACGTGGAACAGCAGGAACCGCTGGAGGGCGTTGAGGGATTGCGTCTGCCGGCCGGGTTCGACCTCGGCCATGTGCTCGCGGAACGGCTCGATCAGCCGGCCGTACTGCACCCCGGACGGGCACGCCGTCTCGCACGCCCGGCAGTTCAGGCACAGGTCGAGGTGCTGCTTGACGTCGTCGTCCAGCTTCAGGGCCCCGT
This sequence comes from Gemmataceae bacterium, assembly GCA_019747655.1. GTDB lineage: Bacteria > Planctomycetota > Planctomycetia > Gemmatales > Gemmataceae > Urbifossiella. The sequence continues at coordinate 2,388 of JAIEQO010000351.1, forward strand.
CGATGACCTGCCGCATCAGGTAGATGCGGCCGCGGGGCGAGTCGGCCTCGTTCCCGGTCTCGACGTAGGTGGGGCAGCTCGCGGTGCAGAGGCCGCAATGCACGCAGTCGAGGATCAGCTCGTAGTCGATCTTCGGCCCGTGCGAACCGGTATGGTGGCCGCGGGGCGGGGCCGGGACCGGCCCGCCGGTGGCGGTCCCGGCCGGGACCCCGGCCCCGAGGACCGGGAGGGAGGTCTTCTGGCCCTCGGAGTCGGCCAGCTCGGGGGTGGTGGCGGGTGTGTGCATGGTGGCAGTTCAATAACCGAATACGGGGCCCGCAGATGACGCGGATCACGACGCAGACGAACGCAGTCTGGTCGGAAAAATTGTGACCTGGGCTTTCGTCCCATCCGCGTTGATCTGCGCTGAAATCTGCGTCATCTGCGGGCCCCGTATTGTCTGCCGTTCTCACCCGAACAGCCGGCCGGGGTTGAACACGTCGCCGGGGTCGAGGGCCCGCTTGACCTGCCGCATCAGGTCCCGGTCGGCGGTCGGCCGGCCCCACACCCGGAGCGACTTCTTCCACCCGGCCGGGCACCGGGTCATGACGGTATTCCCGCCGGCCGCCGTCACCCGCTGCTCCAGCCACGTCAGCCGGGAGTCGGTCGGCCCGTCCGGCTCGAACCCGTCCGCCGCGTGGACCCAGACGATCCCGTTCTGGGCGTGGGCCTGGACCAGTTGCGGGTGGAGGGCCGTCGCCACCTCGGCGACCCGGCCCGGCGGGACGCCCGCCTTCCACACCCACCGCGATTCGGGTCGCCGCTGCAACCCGGCCAGGCCCCGCCAGAGCCGGTCAGCCTCCGGGCCGCGGACTTCGGCCGCGTCCCGGACCGGGGCCGCCTTCAACTCGCCCAGCAGTGTGTTCATCTGCCAGTCGACCGTCGCCGCCTTCCCCTCGAACCCGGCGGCCACCACCCAGGCGGGTTTCGGCCCCGGGGTGCCGCCCGCCGCGGCCCAGGCCAGCGGGTTCAGCAACTCGACCGCCACCGGTCGGGACGCCGAGGCGTGGAGCAGGTCTAGCACCTCCGGGACGTGTCGGGCGTCGCACCCGAACGTCACAAGGGCCGACGCCTCCGGCTTGGGGCGGACCTTGAGCGTGAGCTGGGTGACGACCCCGAGCGTCCCGACGGCCCCGGTCTGGAGCTTCATCAGGTCGTACCCGGCGACGTTCTTGACCACCCGCCCGCCGGCCGAGACCTCCTTGCCCTCGTCCGTCACGAACTTGATGCCGATGACGTAGTCGCGGAGCGTCCCGTACCCGAGCCGGCGGGGGCCGCTCTTGTTGAGCGCGACGGCCCCGCCGAGGGTGGCCCGGTCCGGGTCGGGCACGTCCACCGGCAGCCACTGCCCTTCCCTCGCCAGCACCTCTCGCAGCCGGGCGACGGCGATCCCGGCCCCGACGGTGATGGTCATGTCCCGGGCCGGGTAGTCCACGACCTGGTCGAGGGCGGTGGTATCGACGGCGACCCCGGGCCTGGTCGGCGGCACCCCGACATCGAGGGTGGTGCGGCCGCCGACGGGGTAGACCCCCTGCCCTTCGGCGGCGGCCGCGCGGACGACCTCGCCCAGCTCGGCGGCGGACGCCGGCCGGCGGACGGGGAGCGGGCCGAACTCGTCGATGGTGAGGGACGACTGGTCCACGGCGGGCCGGCGGCGGGGAGGGAACGGCGGGGAGGGGTGTTGTACGGGCCGGACGCCGGCCGGTCAGTCGTCGGCCTCGGAGTCCGCCGGGTCGTCGCCGGCCGGCCAGCGGTCGACCGACCACACCCTCACCACCCGGACCACGCCGGCCGGTTCGTCGATCTCGTACCACACCCCGAGTGGCAGTTCGAAGCCAGCCCGCGGGTCATCACCCCGCGACTCGCCGAAACTCCGCGGGCAGGTGCCGAGGACGGCGGCGAGCCGGGCCGCGGCCAGAACGACCCGCGGGTCGGCCCCGGCCAGCAGGTCGGTCAGCCGCTCCCAGGAGCCCGACACCCACTCGACCCGGTACCTCATCGCCCCACCGCCTTCAACAGGAGGTCGTCGATCGTCCTACCCGTCTCCTTCCGGGCGGCCTCCAACTCCTCCCGGGTCGGGGGGGGGGGGAGCGTCCGCCAGGCGAGCAACAGCTCGTACTCCCGCTGCGGCACGAACGTGCCGACCACCCGGCCGTACTCGTCCTTCACCTCGACCGGGCGGTCGAACTTGCCGAGCTTCGCCTTCAGGTCGTCGTCCAGGGGAATAGCGTGGGTCGGGTCCATCTCGTGTCTCCTGCGAGGGCCGTTGGATTATAACCGGCCGGGGGCGGCCGGCGGAACGTCAGAGGGACGCCCGGCGGTTCGGCTTGGTGACGTGGATGGCCGGCTCGGCGCACCCGCCGGCCGTCGGGAACAGCTTGCCCGGGCTGCACCGGCCGTCCGGGTTGAACGCCGCCCGCAGCCGGAGCATGAACAGGAGGTCGTCCGGGGCGAACAGCTTCGGCATGAAGTCGAGCTTCTCGACCCCGATGCCGTGCTCGCCGGTCACGCTCCCGCCCAGCCGGATGCACTCGTCCAGGATGTCGTGGCTGGCGTCCAGCACCTTCCTCACCTGCACCGGGTCCCGCTCGTCGAACAGGAGGACCGGGTGGATGTTCCCGTCCCCGGCGTGGAAGACGTTGGCGATGGCCACCCCGTACTTCGCGCTCACGGCCTGGATGTGCCGCATGATCTCGGGCAGCTTCGTGCGGGGGACGACGCCGTCTTGCGTGCAGTAGCTCGGGTAGCCGAGCCGGCCGACCGTCCCGAACGCCCCCTTGCGGGCCTTCCACAGGGCGAGGCGTTCCGCCTCGGTGTTCGCCTTGCGGACCTCCCGGGCGCCGTTCTTGACGGCAATCGCCTCGACCCGGTCGGCCTCGTCTTGCAGGCCGGCCGCGAGGCCGTCCACCTCCATGATGAGCAGGGCCCCGGCGTCGAGCGGGAAGCCGAGCTTGTACGCCGCCTCGACCGACCCGATGAACA
>JAIEQO010000172.1 GCA_019747655.1 Gemmataceae bacterium
GGGTACGGCTGGTTGCCGGCGGTGGCGTCCAGGATGCCGAGCAGCCGGAACCAGCCGAGCCGGGCGACCCGGACCCGCTCGGCGGCCGCCTCGGCGGCCAGGGCGGCGGCCGCGGCGTCCGGCCGGGTGGCCACCGCCTCGGCGACCAGTTCCTCGACCGGCGTGTCGGTCCGGGGGTCGAACGGCGTATCTTCCGTGGTCAGCGGGAACGCGAACCCGGACAGCCCGGTCAGGTTGCGGAGCCGCTCCCCGACCGCGGCCACCTCGCCCCGGGCCCGGATCCGGTCCTGCTCGGCCTGGAGGGCGTCGACCCGGGCGGTCGACGCCTCCAACTCGCTGGCGTCGCCGGCCGCCAGCCGGGCCTCGGCCAGCTTGGCGATCCCGCCCCGCAACTCGACCGCCCGGTCGGCCACCTTCACCTGGTCCTGGGCGAGCCGCAGGTCGAGGTGGGCCAGCCGGGTGTCGCGGATCAGGTCGAGGGCGAGTTGGGTGACCCGCTCGCACGCCCGGGCGTTGTCGGCGGCCGCCGCCTTGAGCCGGACCGGCCGCAGCCAGACGGCCTCGATCGGCAGGTCGAACAGGTAGCGGAAGTCGCGGCCGGAGACCGGCCACGAGTAGAACACCTCGGGGTTGGTCAGCAGCCCGGCCTGGACGAGGTCGGCCCGGGTCAGGTCGAGTTCGGTCAGGGCCTCGTGGAACGCGGCGTTGTTCCACAGGGCCAGCACGACGGCCTGGTCCTCGGCCAGCGGCCGGCCGGCCTCCAGCCCGTCGGGGACCAGCACCCGGTCGATCCGCGGGCCGCCGCCGACCGGCTGGCCGAACCGCCGCTCGACCTTCCGACCGACCGCCGCCCGGTCGCACGCGGGCGGGGTATGGCACCCGCCCACCGCCAGGCTGACGAGGCCGAGCGCGGCCGGACCGTACCAGCCGGACTTCGCCATGAACTCCTCGCCGGCCCGACACCCCGGGTCTTGTATCGGCCGCCAGCCGCCCGCGAGTTGAGCGGTCGGGCCGGGACGGCCCCCATCCTACTGCCTCTCCGACTTGCCCTCCGGCTTCTTCTCTTCGACGTTCTTGATCGTCCCGTCCTTCAGCACCTCGACCTCCCACTGCTTCCCGTCGGCCGTCTCGACGAGGGCCTCGTAGTACGCCACCGCCTCCTTGCCGTCCGCCACCTTCGTCACCTCCTCGACGATCTTGTAGGTGGCCTTCGGGTACTTCTTGTCCAGGGCGGCGGCGGCGGCCTTCGGCAGGTCGGCCTTGCCGATCTCCTTCTCGATCGTCGTGACCGCCCCGCCCTCGGTCAGCGTCACGTCGGTGGTCTTCCCGTCCGTCTTGAACGTCACCTCGTACACGGTCTTCTTGTCCTCGGTCGTCTCCTTCGACGCCCCGGTCGGCTTGGCGTTCGGGAACCGCTTCTTGAACCCGTCGGCCACCGCCTTCGGCAGCTTGTCGAACGGGATCGACTCCTCGTCGGCCCGGGTGAGGGGGGCGGGCAGGACGGCGACGGCCAGGGCGAGGACGGCGGCTCGCATGGGTCGGGCTCCGTGACGCGATGTGGGCGACCGGGGACATGATACGTCCGGTCGTCGCGGCGTGTCACCCCGGTCCCGCCCGCCGGACCTCGGCACCGGTTGATGGTCGTCCGGACGATTCGGGTTGACGGCCCGCGGCCCGGGGGGCCACAGTACCCGCCGTTTTCGGGAACCGGAGGGCCACACGATGACCGACGCCGGAAACCACCGTCGGGGGTGGCTCCTCGCGGCCCTCGTCGTGGCCGGGGCGGCGACGCTGTACCTCGGCCGGCTCGGGGACCGGGCCCTTTGGTCCGAGGAGGTCCGGTGGGCTGAAATCCCGCGGGAGATGGCCCGCTCCGGGGACCTGATGTGGCCCACGATCAACACCCACACCTACTACGACAAGCCGCTCGGGTCGTACTGGCTGGTGCTGGCCGCCGCCCCGCTCGCCGGCGGGGTGAACGAGCTCGCCGCCCGCCTGCCGTCGGCCGTGGCGGGGGTATTCGCGGTCGGGCTGCTGATCGCCCTGGCCCGGCGGTTCACCGGCGACATCAGGGCCGCCGCACTCGCGGGTGCCGTCCTGGCCACCAGCTACGGGTTCGCGTTCTTCGCCCGGACCGCCTCGTCCGATGTCGAGACGGTCGCCGGGGTGCTGGCCGCCCTGTGGGTGGGGACCGGGGCCGACGGCCGGTGGTCCGGCCGCCGGACCGTCGCGTTCTGGCTGGTCATGGCGGCCACCTCCCTGACCAAGGGGTTGCTCGGGTTCGCCCTGCCGCTCCTGATTCTGGGCTGCTACCACACGTTCGCCGTCCCCGGGGACCGCGGGGCGGGGGCGCTCGGATGGGCCCGGGCCGCGGCCGGGCGGAACGGCTGGCTCCTGAGCCGGTGGACGCTGCCGGCCGCGGCGCTGGCGGCGGCGGTGTACCTGGCCCCGTTCGCCGTGTCGGCGGCGCAGACCGGGTCGGCCGAGGGGCTCGGGATGGTGTGGCGGGAGAACGTCCGCCGGTTCTTCGACGCCCACAACCACCGCGGGCCAGTCTACCTCTACGCCTACGAGATCGTCGCCCTGCTGGCCCCGTGGTCGCTGATGCTGCCGGCCGCCCTGGTACGGGCGCACCAGGCCCGCGACCGCGGCGACCGGTTCGCCCTGACCTTCTTCTGGGCGGTGTTCGTCTTCTTCACCCTGTCCTCGTCGCGGCGGAGCTACTACCTCCTGCCGGTACTCCCGGCGGCGGCCTTCCTCGTGTCGCGGGTGGTGCTCGCCGAGGGGGCGGAGCTGGGCGTGTGGGCCCGGCGGCTGCGGGCCGCCGGGTACGCACTGACGGCGGCCGGGGCGGTGGCCGCCGGGCTGGCGGCGGCGGTCCCGGCTTCGGTCCTCGGGGAGGCGTCGGGGGGGCTCGCCGGGCTGCCGCGGCCGGGCATCTTCCTGGCCGGATGGATGTTCGTCGCCGCCTGCGTCGGGCTCACCGCCGTCCGGCGCACGCCGGTCCGGTCGGCCGTCTCGCTGGCGACGATCGCCGCCTGGGGGACGGGTTACTGGTTCCTCGCGGCGCAGCCGGACCTGGAGCCGTACCGTACGGCCCGGCCGTTCCTGGAACACATGCGGGGCATCACGTCGGCCGACCCGGGCGGCGTGGCCCTGTACCGGACCCGTGAGGCGGTGTGGTACCTCGACCCCGGGGTCCCGCTGCCGGAGTGTGGATCGCCCGTGGAGCTTGCGGACCGGCTGGCGGTCGGGTCCTGCCGGTGGGCCCTGCTGAAGGAACAGGACCTCGGCATGGTGGCCGCGCGGGTGGTGGTGGTTCTCCGAGAGCCGTCCCATCCGTGGGAAGGGCCGGCGGCGGCCGGTCGGAAGATGGTCCTCGTCGAGCATAGGTTCGGGTCGTATCGCGGGAATCCGCGGTGAGTAGTCGGGGCAGACATCGGGCACGAAATCGGCGGCAAGTCCAGCGGGGTTACAGGCCGCCCCGCGTACCCGTGGCGTCAGCCGCCTCCGAAGAACGCCGCGACGACCTCGGCGGAGGCCAACTCCTCCCCGGCCGGGCCGACCTCGACCACGTCTTCGAGCACCTGGAGGCGGGTTAGGTCGTCGGCCTGGACCGGGCTCTCCAGCACCGCCCCGACCATCGGTGCGACCTCCCGGCGGAGCCGCCGGCAAAGGGTTCGAGGTCCACCCGCGGCGGTGGGTGGTCGAGCGGACCTTCGCCTGGCTGGTGAAGTACCGCCGGCTGGCGAAGGACTTCGAGTACCTGTCCGACACGAGCGAGGCGATGATCTACGCCGCCATGATCCATCGGATGCTCCGGCGGCTACAGCCGGAGTAGTTTGCAGATACACTGTGGGGCGTAGTCGCCGGACCTAATCGCCCTGGACCTGATCGGACTTCAGGCTGCCGATCCCCGCGATCCCGAACCCGCAGTTCAGGGCCAACGCCATCAGCACGCGGGTGGTGTCGGTGCCGTACTCCCGCAACACCCGGAGTTCCTCCCCGGTGTACGTCGCCACCTGCTTGGGCGTCGCCCGGGCGTCGATCCCGTGCTGGTGGACGAGTACCCGCACCCGGCCCCACACGAGGTCAGGCGGCTGCTTCGAGGAAAACGCCTGTTCCATATAGAGCCACTGGAAGGAGCTCTTCCAGTACCGGATGTGATGCTTGCACACCGTCGTCGCGAACGCGGCCCCCTGCGACGACGCAGGGCGGTTCGCCCAGAACGTCACCACGTCGTCGATCTGCTTGACCCCGAGGTCGGACAGCGGCATGTCCGGGACGCGCCTCTTCAGCCGCTCCGCCCGCTCGACCTCCTTGACACCCGTCTGGGAGGTCCGCCGCTCCTTGCGCGGCTCGGGCGGGGTCAGGTAGTTCGCCGTGGCCAACCACACCTTGTAGGCGTCGAGGGCTTGGTGGAGCGTCTCCCCGGACTTGTGACCGGCCTCAGCCGGGCCGCCCGGGCGGCGTAGGACGCCGCCAAGCCCCCGACCTCCTCCGCCAGCCCGTGGTCGTCGAGGGCGATGTTCTGGCCGGGGAAGTCCCGCACCGGCCGGCTGAACCAAACCCCCAGGCGCTCGACATCGACGGGCGGTGCCGGCTGCGGACGATGTCCGGCGTCGGCACCGCGGCCAGCTTCGTGTCCGCGAGGACCGCCCGGGCTATCGCCAGGGTGGCCTCGTCCCACAGCGGCCGGTCCCCGGACGCCTCGGGTGCCCGCTCGCACCGGGCCGCCACCTCGTCCCGCAGGACCTCCAGCCGGCGGCTAGAAGCAGTGCCGGACGAAGCCCTCGCCTCGGCCGGGCTTCCGGCCGAGGTCGCGGCGGTACTGGCCGGAGGCGTCGAGGGTCAGGCGATCCTTCATGGCGGCTACCGGTAGGTCGGACGTCGCCAGTACGGTACGCCCTCGGTAAAGCCAAATCGGATAAGGAAGTGCCTGGGAATTCGGATAAACCCTCAGGACGTGCAATCGGGTCGCACAGCCAAGATCGACACAAGCCGTTAAAATTAAACGGCTTGCGGACGATCGCAAGCCGTCAAAGAGCGGAGAGGGAGGGATTCGAACCCTCGATACCGTTGCCGGTATATCGGTTTTCGAGACCGACGCATTCGACCACTCTGCCACCTCTCCGGGTGTTACGGTCATCATAACACCGGGGCGGGCAGGCGGAAAGTCGCTGTATCGCGAGCCGCCAGGGGCTTTCACATTTCTTGCTTCGGTAAGGCGGGTTGGGTACAACGGGTCATCAAGAGGATCGCAGATGACATCCGCTACAGTACGCTCTACACCCCTGGCCTAGATCCGGCATCAGCACTCCCGCCGCGATTGGTCGTACGCACTAGTGTCCTGAGTCGGAAGTCCGTTTCCAGTTTCCGGGGGTTGGTCTACGGGTGTCGGGAACGCCGTTCGAGGAGT
>JAIEQO010000565.1 GCA_019747655.1 Gemmataceae bacterium
ACCGGGTTCATCCTCGGGTACAACCACACCCCGCCCGCCTGGAACACCGACGGGGCCCGACGTGAACACCAATCTCGAAACCGTCGGCCACGTCGCGGTGGTCGAGCTGCTCGGCGAGTCGCTGGACGCGGCCAGCGCCGAGGACGTGAAGGGCTACCTGAGCTACCTGGCGGCCGACCACCCGAACCTGGTGGTCGACCTGCACCGCATCCACTTCCTGGACAGCGCCGGGTGCGGGGCCCTGGTCCACGCCCACCGGCGGTGCCAGGAGGCCGGCGGCGACCTGCGGGTGTGCCGGGCGGGCGAGCCGGTGAAGACGGTCCTCGGGCTGGCCCGGCTGGCCCGGCTGCTGCACCTGCACGACACCCGGGAGGAGGCCGTCGCCGGGTTCGGGGGGTGACGGGAAAACAACCCGGGGTCCATGCGACCCGGGGCTCGCGCCCCGGGCTACCGGCCGTCGTCCCTACGGGACTCAAGAGACCCGAGCCGCGGAGCGGCGACAGCCCGTAGCCGGGGGCGCGAGCCCCCGGACCGTTGGGGCCGATCCGTGAGCGAACCCGATTGGCAGGCCCGCCGCAACCCCGCCGACCTGCTTCGGGCGGTCCGCGGCCGGGTCAGCCACCGCAAGCTCCGACTGCTCGCCGTCGCTTGCTGCCGGCGGCACGAGACCCTGATCCAGGCCAAGCGGTCGGCCCCACTGCGACGGAGGTTGGACTTGGCCGAAGCGGTCGCCGACGGGACGGCACCGGTCGACGACCTCGGCTCGGACTTCCCCCGTCGACCGTCCGCGAGCGGGGCGTCAGCCGGCTGAACACGCTCCGGCGGGCGATCTACGCCCTGGCCTGGCCGGACGCCGAGCGGCCAAACTGGGCGATGGACGAGGACACCGGCGAGTTCGGTCCGCGCCCGTGGGAGCCGGGCGAGTACGCTGAGCAGTTTACCATGCGGGTGCTCACGTTCGCCGCGTGTGCCTCTTCCGACGGGAGCGACGCCGGTTTCCTGGATGCCGCCGCGGCCGAGTCCGCCGCCCAGGCCGACCTCGTCCGGTGCGTCGTCCCGAGCCCGTTCCGGCCGGTCGCGTTCGACCCCGACTGGCGGACCACTTCGGTCGTCGCTTTGGCCCGCCAGATGTACGACGCCCGCGACTTCGTCCACGTCCCCATCCTGGCCGACGCCCTCGACGACGCCGGCTGCGCCGACCCCGAGGTACTCGGCCACTGTCGCCACCCGTTCCCGCACGCCCGCGGCTGCTGGGTGGTCGATCTGGTCCTCGGCCGGGAATGACGCTACGCTCGCGGTAAGGAGGAAGTCCGCATGTCCGCCGTCCTGACCACACCGCCGCCGACCCCGGCCCCGGCTCCACGCGCCCCCGACGCCGTTACTCCCCGGCTGTGGACGGCCGACGAGTTCAACCACCTCGGCAGCCTCGGGTTCTTCGAGGGCCGCCGCCCGTTCCTGATCGACGGCGTCATCTGGGAGCAAGGCCCGATGAACGAGCCCCACGCCGACGGCGTCACCCTCGTGAACGAGGCCCTCCGCGCCGCGTTCGGCCCGGGTTGGACCGTCCGGGTTCAACCCCCGCTGAACGCCGACAAGATGTCCAACCCGTTCCCCGACGTGGTCGTCATCCCGGGCGACTTCCGGTCCAACCTCGGCCGCCACCCGAAGACGGCGGCGTTGGTGGTCGAGGTGTGCGACACGACGTTCACGACCGACACCGCGGTCAAGGCCGAGCGGTACGCCACGGCCGGCATTCGGGATTACTGGGTGCTCGACCTGGAGGGCCGGCAGCTCCTCGTCTTCCGCGACCCGCAGCCGCTCCCGGCCACCCTCGGGGGGGCCGCCTACCGCACCCGGCGGGTTCTGGGTCCTGCCGATACGATCGTACCCCTCGCGGCCCCGAGTGCGACGGTCGCCGTCGCCGACCTACTCCCGTAGTCGCCCCGGGGCACCCGCCGGGGGCCGCAACCGGCCTCCCGCTCCGGCCCGCCACGCCGTACCATCCCGGTGAGGAGGACCGACATGTCCGCGCTGACGATCCCGGCCCCCGCCACGGGACCGGCCGCACCACCATCCGGTCCGACCCCCGGCCCCGATCCCGCGCCGCCCGCCGGCGGTCCGGACGCCGCGCCCCATCCGATCCGGTGGACGCTCGGGGAGTTCTACCGGCTGGCCGAAGCCGGGTTCTTCGCCGCCCAGAAGGTGATGCTCATCGAGGGAAGGGTCCTCGTCATGCCGCCGATGAAGCAGCCGCACGCCTGCGGCGTTTCCCTCGCCGAGCAGGCCACCCAGGCGGCGTTCGGCCCCGGGTTCTACCCGCGGGCCCAGCAACCCCTCGAACTCGGCCTGTCCACCGACCCGGAGCCAGACGTAGCGGTCGTCCCGGGCGGGCCGCGGGACTACCTCGTCGCCCACCCGACGACCGCCCCGCTGGTGATCGAGGTGGCCGAAACGTCGCTCGCTTACGACGCCGGGGCCAAGTCCAGTTTGTACGCGGCCGGCGGGATCACCGACTACTGGGTGATCGATGTCGTCCACGGCCGGGTGTTCGTGTTCCGCGACCCCCGCCAGGACCCGACCGCCCCCCACGGGTCTAGCTACTTCCAGCGGACCACCCTCGTCCGGGGCGATACGATCGTACCCCTCGCGGCCCCGAATGCGACAGTCGCGGTCGCCGACCTGCTGCCGTAACCCCGGTCGGCGGACTATGGTGACGGCACCCCCCGAGGGCCCGCCATGCCGACCACCGCCCCGTCCCCGGCCGTCAACCGCCAGCCGGCCGCCCCGCCCGACCGCGACGCCCTCCTCGCCGCCGTCCGCCACCACGCCCGCCAGTCGTTCGCCCGCCGGCTCGACGACCTCGACCCGGCCGAGCGGTGGCGGGCCCTGGCCCTGGCCGTCCGCGACCGGATGATGGACGGCCTGGTCGACACCGCCGACCGGTACCACGCCGCCGGCGGCAAGCGGCTGGCGTACCTGTCGATGGAGTTCCTGGTCGGCCGGTCGCTGGCCAACAACCTCCGCAACCTCGGGCTGTGGGACGCGGCGAAGGAGGTGTTCGCCGGCGTCGAGGTCGAGCTGGCCGACGTGCTCGAAGGGGAGCCGGACGCGGCCCTCGGCAACGGCGGGCTCGGCCGGCTGGCGGCCTGCTTCCTCGACTCGCTCGCCACCCTCGACCTGCCCGGGTACGGGTACGGGATCAACTACGAGTACGGGATGTTCCGGCAGGAGATCGTGGACGGGGCCCAGAAGGAGAAGCCGGAGAACTGGCTCACCTTCGGCAGCCCGTGGCTGATCCAGCGGCCGAGCGAGCGGGTCCACATCCCCGTCTACGGCCACGTCGAGGGCGGCCGCGACCGGGCCGGCGGCTACAACCCGCTCTGGCTCGGGTGGAAGAGCATCGTCGGCGTCCCCTACGACCTGCCGGTCGTCGGCTACGGCGGCAAGACCGTCAACTACCTCCGGCTCTACTCCGCCCGGTCGGCCAACGAACTCGACATGGAGTTCTTCAACACCGGCGACTACGTCCGGGCGGTCGAGGGGGAAATCCTGTCCGAGACCGTGACGAAGGTGCTCTACCCGTCCGACACGGTCCCCCGCGGCCGGGAACTCCGGCTCGTCCAGGAGTACTTCCTGGTGGCGTGCGCGGTCCGCGACCTCGTCCGGCGGTATCTGCGGCATCACAAGGACTTCGACGCCTTCGCCGCTCACGTCGCCGTGCAACTGAACGACACCCACCCGGCCCTGGCGGTGGCCGAGCTGATGCGATACCTGGTGGACGAGGCCGGGCTGGCCTGGGAGCCGGCCTGGGGCATCGTGACCCGGGTGTTCGGGTACACCAACCACACGCTGCTACCCGAGGCCCTGGAGAAGTGGCCGGTCGAACTCCTGGAGAAGGTCGTCCCCCGGCACCTCCAGATCATCTTCGAGATCAACCGCCGGTTCCTGGAGGAGGTCGAGCGGGCCTACCCCGGCGACGCCGGCAAGCTCGCCCGGATGTCGCTGGTCGAGGAGGGCGGACCGAAGCTCGTGCGGATGGCGAACCTGGCCGTGGTCGGCAGCCATTCCGTGAACGGCGTCGCGGAGTTGCACAGCCGGCTGGTCAAGTCGCACCTCCTGCCCGACTTCGCCGAGCTGTGGCCGGACAAGTTCAACAACAAGACGAACGGCGTCACCCCCCGGCGGTGGCTCCTGGCCTGCAACCCGGGGCTGGCTGACCTGCTCACCGAGGCCGCCGGGCCGGGGTGGGTGACGGACCTGGACAAGGTGCGGGCGGTCGAGCCGCTGGCGGACGACGCCGGCTTCCGGGACCGGTTCCGGCGGGTCAAGCGGGCCAACAAGGAGCGGCTGGCGGCCTTCATCCAGGACCGGATGCGGCTGGCCGTCGACCCGGACGCCCTGTTCGACGTGCAGGTCAAGCGGATCCACGAGTACAAGCGGCAGCTCCTCAACCTGCTCCACGTCGTCCACCTGTACCTGACGCTGGTGGAGGGCGGGGAGGAGCCGCCGGCCCCGCGGGTGGTGGTCATGGCCGGGAAGGCGGCCCCGGGGTACTGGGCGGCCAAGCAGATCATCCGGCTGGCCAACGCGATCGCCAAGACGGTCGACAAGGACCCGCGGGTGAAGGGCCGGCTGAAGCTCGTCTTCCTCCCCGACTACCGGGTGACGCTGGCCGAGGTGGTCATCCCGGCGGCCGACCTGAGCGAGCAGATTTCGACCGCCGGGACCGAGGCGTCCGGGACCTCGTGCATGAAGTTCGCGTTCAACGGGGCGCTGACGATCGGCACGATGGACGGGGCGAACATCGAAATCCGCCGCGACGTGGGGGAGGAGAACATCTTCACCTTCGGGCTGCGGGCCGACGAGGTCGACGACCTCCGCCGCCGCGGGGCCTACCACCCGCGGGACCTGTACGACCACCAGCCGGCCGTCCGGCGGGTGCTGGACGCGGTCCGGGACGACCGGTTCCCGGCCGGCGGGCACGGGACGTTCCGGTGGGTGTGGGACGCCCTGACCGGGGAGGACCGGTACTTCCACCTGGCCGACTTCGCCGACTACGCCGCCACCCAGCAGCGGGCCGCGACCGAGTACCGCGACCCGGCCGGGTGGTCCCGCAAGGCGATCCTGAACGTGGCCCGGACCTCGCAGTTCAGCAGCGACCGGACAATCCGCGAGTACGCCGCCGACATCTGGGACCTGAAGCCAATCCCGCCCGACCGGAAGCCGGATTAACCACAGAGTCACAGAGAGCACGGAGCAGACAAAGACAGAGCAGAGTTTTCAATCTGCCTCCTGGCTCGGGTCTGCTCTGTGGCCTCTGTGACTCTGTGGTTAACTCCGCCTTTAGCGGCGCCTTCGCTCCTGCCGATTATGACGGCGGGACCGTGTCCGGGCGGGGGCGGCGATGGGCCGGGGGGCGACGACAACCGCCGGCTGGGTCGCGCTGGCCGTCGCCGCGG
>JAIEQO010000330.1 GCA_019747655.1 Gemmataceae bacterium
ACCTCGGCCTGGGCGGCCGCCCGCTCGCCCCGCCAGGCGACCCACGAGCCCAGGCCGACCACGAGGGCCAGTACCGCCGCCGCCACCGCCTTCGGGTGCCGGCCGGCCCACCGGCCGAGCCGCTGCCGGACCGTCGGCCGCTTGGCCTTCACCGAGCCGCCGGCAAGCCACCGCCGCAGGTCGTCGGCCAGCTCCTTCGCGCTCGGGTAGCGGCGGGCCGGGTCCTTCTCCAAGCACTTGAGGACGACGGTTTCGAGGTCCCACGGGACCCGCCGGTCGAGCTTCCGCGGGCCGACCGGGTCGGCCTCGGCCACCCGCCGCAGCACCTCCGCCCGCGTGTCGCCGGGCACCGCCGGGGCCAGCGTCAGCAGCTCGTACAGCGTCGCCCCCAGGGCGTACACGTCGGTCCGGTGGTCGACCAGGTTGTGCCGGGCCCCGGCCTGCTCCGGGCTCATGTACCGGGGCGTCCCGAGGATGTCGCCGGTCGTGGTCAGCCCCGGGTCGGCCGCCACCTGGGCCAGCCCGAAGTCGGCCACGTACAGGTGCCCGCGGCCGTCGACCAGGAGGTTGGCCGGCTTCACGTCCCGGTGGACGACGCCGAGGGCGTGGGCGTGTTCGAGGGCGTCGGCCGCCTGGGCTCCCCATTCCGCCACCCGCCGCAGGTACGCCGCGTCGGCCGGGGTCCGGGAGCCGGACCGGGCGGCCGCCGGCGGGGTCGGGTCCGGGCCGAGGGCCGCCGTCGGGTCCTGCGACCCGGCCGGGATGGCGTCGCCCCGCCGCTCGGCGATCAGGTCGGCCAGCGACCGCCCCTCGATGAACTGCATGGCCAGGTAATGCACGCCCCGGTCCTCCCCGACCGCGTGGACCCGGACGACGTGCGGGTGGTCGAGCCCGGCGGCCGCCAGGGCCTCGTTCTTGAAGCGTTGCAGCGACCGCGGGTCCATCACCGCGGCGAACGGCAGGACCTTCAGGGCCACCCGCCGCCGCAGGGAGAGTTGCTCGGCCTCGTAGACGACGCCCATCCCGCCCCGCCCGACCTCCCGGACGATCCGGAAGTCGCCCAGCACGCCCGCGACCGGCGGGCCGCCGGGCGGCGGGGGGCCGTCGCCGGCCGACTCGACCAGCCGCAAGGAGCCGAGGGCCCGGCGGATCAGGTCGGCGGCTTCGGGGTGGCGGGCGGCGTACTCCTCCGGGTCGGGCCGCTCGCCCCGCTCCTGGCGGACGAGGAAGTCGTCGGCCACCCGGCCGAGGAGGGAGTCGAGGTCGGCGGCCGCGGTCCGGTCGTGGGTCATCGGGAGGGGCCTCGGAATGGGTGGCCGGGGCAGAGTCCGCGATGCCCCGGTGGCGGACTGGACCGCGGGCCTCCGGCCCGCATGCGGCCGGGACGGCCGCGGTCCGGTCGCCGGTCATCGGTCGTCTCCGAGCAGCCCTTCGGCGGCCAGCGCGGCCTGGAGGCGAATGAGGGCCCGCCCGAACCGCTTCCGGGCGGCCGCCGGGTCGACCCCGAGCATCAGCCCGATTTCGCCGAACGGTAGCCCCTCGGCGTGGCGGAGCAGCAGGACCTCGCGGTCGGCGTCGGGCAGGACGGCGACGGCCCGGGCGACCCGGCCGGCCAACTCCTTCGCCTCGGCCTCCTGACTCGGCGACGGGCCGCGGGCCAACAGCGGCCGGGCCACCAGGAGGCTCGACCGGTCGGGCAGGGGGGCTTCCCGGCCGGCGGCCCGGCGGCCCCGGCGGAGGTGGTTGCGGTGCAGGTCCAGCAGCCGCTCGTAGGCCGTCTTGCGGGCCCACAGGTGGAACGGCATGGGGTCGCGGGCCAGGTAGTCGTCGATCCGCCGGGCCATGTCGGCCTGGGCCTCCTGGACCACGTCGGACGGGTCGGCCCGGGCGGCGGCCCGGGGGTCGAGGTGGAGGGCGACGAGGTCCCGCATGCCGTCCCGGTGGCGGACGAGGAGGTCGCCGAGGGCGGCCCGGTCGCCGGCCCGGACGGCGTCCAGGAGCCGCCGCGTCGGTTCCGAGTCCGGCCGGACGTCGCCCATACCGCCCCCCGGGTTCACCCGCCGTCGCCGGCCGGGTGTGACCGGAATTCCCGCCCGGGACCGAGTGTACCGTGCGGCGGGCCGGTTGTGGAGGGGTTGACCGAGGGGAAGACGTGACGACCGGAAGACTTGGAGGGCGGGCCCGGCGGGTTCGCTCAGCCCCGCAGCTCGACGCCCTGGACGCCCTCGGCCCGGTTGGCGTCGGCGACCA
Source organism: Gemmataceae bacterium (assembly GCA_019747655.1). Taxonomy (GTDB): domain Bacteria; phylum Planctomycetota; class Planctomycetia; order Gemmatales; family Gemmataceae; genus Urbifossiella. The sequence goes on from JAIEQO010000330.1 coordinate 2,251, forward strand.
GCTTGGCCATCGCCGCCGGGGCGGCCGCCGGGAGGGCGTAGGTGTACTCCACGGCGGCGCCCTGGCGGGCCGTCGCCACCCCGGTCAGGCGGGGGGAGAGGTTGTGCCGGGTGAACACCGGCCCGAGGGCGGCCTCCGGGTCGTGCCCGAGTCCGATCCGGACGGTCAGGGTGAGCTGCGGGGCCGGCGGGGCGGCCGGCCGGTCGAACCAGTGCATCGCCCAGGCGGCCAGCCCGACGGCCGGGATGCCGACCAGGGCGGCGGTCGTGTCCCCGGCCCCGGCCGCCATCCCGACGACGACCGCGAAGATCACGAACGCCGTGTCCCGGGTGTCCTCGACGACGGTGCGGAACCGGACGATCGACAGGGCCCCGACCAGCCCGAAGGCCAGAGCCAGGCTGTCCCGGATCACCACCGTGACCAGGGCCAGCATGACCGACAGGAGGACGAGGGTGGTGGGCAGCCCGCCGGCCCCGGTCCGCCGGCCGACGGTCAGCCGGTAGACCACGGCCACCACGAACCCCAGCAGCATGGCCAGGGCGACCCGCTCGACCAGCACCTCGACCGAGGGGAGCGGGGCCGGGCCGGCGGCCGGCTTGAGGTCCGCGGGCACGTCACGCATCCGCCCGGTCCCCCGGCCCGAACCCGGCCGCGGCCGCGCACCGGCGGTACTTCGAGACGCCCGACGGGGCCAGCCGGAGGTCCTCGATCGCCTCCTTGAACAGGGCCGGCAGGGCGACCGGGAACTTGAACTCGACCACCACCTGCCCGGGCAGGAGCGGCATGGCGTCGGCGACCGCGTGCGGCAGCGGGTCGTCGGCCGGCACGCCCACGACCCCGCGGTCGAGGGTCAGCCGCAGGCCGCCGTGCGGGCCCCGGCCGACGAACGCGCAGCGGTCGTACCCGACCCGGCAGACCGGGGCCAGCCCGCGGCCGCCGATCTCGTCGGCGAACCACCCGTCCGGCCACCCGGCCGCCAGCCGGGCCAGCGGGACGGCCGCCCGGACCTTCCAGACCCGCCCGCCGGACTTCGACTTCCGCTCCAGGTGGGCGGTCGGCTCGGCGCCGTACCGGCGGACCCGGTACTTCTGCTCCTCGAACCCCGGCGACTTGCGGAGCACGTCGTACCCGCGGGTGTCGAAGTAGACGCTGGTGACCCGGTACATCCCGCCCCGGGCCGGGTCGGCGTGGGGGTCCCGGGCCAGCCGGTCGTCGGCCCACGCCTCCACGTCGCGGGCGGTCGCCTCGGGGACCAGGAACTTCAGCTCGTAGGCCGCGCTGCTGCCGTCCGGGGCGGCCAAGAGGGACGGCGAGAGCCAGTCGGTCCGCGGACAGGCGGTCATCGGTCGGGGGCCTCGGGTTCGGGGACGGGTCCGGGTCCGCGGAGAGGGTTTTGCTTCGGTCGGGGCTGCCGCTACTTCTTGTCCGCCGGCGGCGGCGGGGCGTCCTTCTCGGCCGGGTTGTCCTTGTTGTCCTTCTTCGGCGGTGGTCCCCAGAAGGCGGGCTGCTTGAACAGTTTGTTGAACAGCTCGCCGACCTCGATCTCGCCGAGCTTGCCGGCCTTCTTCGCGTCCACCGCGTCGTACAGCTCGCCGGCCCCGGCCACCAGCTCCTCCCGGGTCAGCTTGCCGTCCTTGTCGGCGTCGGCCCGCTTGACGATCTCGGCCGCGAACATCTCCCCGGGCCGGAACGGCGGGCCGCCGAACCCGGCGACCGGCGGCGGGAACCGCTTCGCCAGCCCGGCCACCACCCCCTTCTCGTCGACCCGCCCGGCGTCGTCGTGCGGGCTGTCGGCGTACAGCTTCTCGGCCGCCGCCACCCACTCGGCCCGGGATACCATGCCGTCCCCGTCGGCGTCCAGTTCTTCCACCGCCGGCTCGCCGATGAAGTCGCCGATCCGCATCTGCCCCGGGTCGGCCGGCGGGACGTGCCCCTTCGACGTGCCGGCGAGCTGGGCGGCGACCGACGCCGTCCGCTTGTCGACGAACACCCGCAGGTCGGCCGCCTTCCCCAGTAGGGTGCCCATCGCCGGCCCGGCCGGCTCCTTCCGGGCCAGCCCGGCCGCCTCGTCCTTCGCCCGCAGGTCCTTCACCGTCGCGTCGGCCGCCGTTACACGGGCGGCGAACTTTTCCTTCGAGAACGGCCCGGCCGCCAGCTCCTTCAGGATGGCCTGGTAGCGGCCCATCATCCCGGGCGCGGCCAGGAGCCGCTCGGTCAGCCGGTGCGGCCCGGAGTACGGCTTGACCAGGCTCAGGTCCATCTGGCGGTTCGGTGATCCGAAGATGCCGAAGTTGGCGAACGCCCGGTCCACGTCCCACGGGACGAAGTGCAGCTTGTGGGTCTTCGGGTGGAGGTACAGGTAGAAGTTGTGCCCCAGGGCGAAGAAACTGTCGGTGTTCACGATCAGGGAGGTGACGGCCAGGAACCGCATGTAGTTGTCGACGTCCAGGTACGACTCGATCTCCTTGGCGAAGGCCGCGTCGTCCGCCTTGGCCACCAGCCGGACGAACCCGACCAGCCGCTTCGCCTCGTCCGGGGTGGCGTCCCGGTTCGGGCGGAAGAAGTCCTTGTATTTGGCCCAGTCGTCGCCCCGGTCGTCCAGGTCGCGGACGCCCTCGGGCTTCATCAGCAGCCCGGCGTCGGTCCCGAAGCGGGCCGTGGCGAACGCCCGGTCGACCGGCTCGATCAGGGTGTACACGCCCAGCAACTCGTTGTCGTACTTGCCGGGGACGGTCAGCCGGACCTCGGCGAACGCGGTCCGCGGGGCCGGCACCCCGGCGGCGTTGAACAGGGCGTACCCGAGGGCCTCCCGGCATTTCGCCGGGTCGGTCACGCCGCAGTGCAGGTTGAGCGCCTTGAGCCCGTGGTAGCGGGCCGTCCCGCCGTGCTTGTCGAGGTCGACCCGGAACGACCGCTTGATGGTCCGGGCGGCGTCGGCGAACGTCCCGTTCCCCTTGTACCGGACGCCCACGTCGGGGAAGGCGACGCCGTCGGCCGTGACCGTCCCCCGGGCCCACGGCAGGTCGACCCCGAAGGTGTTCCGGTGCAGCTCCCGCTCGCCGGGCTTGGGGGGCGGGCTCTTGGGCGGCGGCGACCCCGGCCCGCCGAACCGCGGCATCCCCTTGGCCTGGAGCCCCTCGTACTCGGCCGGGGTGAAGGTCAGGTGGAAGTGGAGGAGGCGGGCCGGCTCGAACGCCCCGTCGCCGGGCCG
>JAIEQO010000052.1 GCA_019747655.1 Gemmataceae bacterium
GAATAGCCCGGGGCGTCAGCCCCGGGCTATTCCCGGACGCCCCTTCGGGGCGACACCGACCGGGCGGATGTCCCCCAGCGGGAACGGCGCCGTATCCGGCTCACACCGCCAGCGTCCCGCTCCGGATCAGGTACGCCAGCCGGAGCCGCTGGTCGGGGTTGAGCAGGGCGTGGATCTGCCCGAGGGCCTTGAGGACGGCGTCCCGGACCCGCTCGGCCGACTGCACCCGCAGCCGCCCGGCCTCGGCCGCCTTGGCCGCGTCGAACGCCTCCCCGGAGAGGGCGTCGGCGAACACCCCGAGCGTCCGCCGGCGGTCCACCTCGGCCTGGGCGCGGTCGGTCTTCAGCTCGTCCAGGATGCGGGCCAGCTCGCCGACCTGCTTGTCCTCGAGGTCGAGCTTGTGGGCCAGGAACCGGAGCGGCCGGCGGACGCCGAACCCGCCCCCGAGGTCGTCGTCCATGTCGTCGTCGGAGCCTCCCCAGCGGCCGTGGGGGCGGTGGGCCCACTTCGGGCCGCAGCCGCGTTCGTGGTGGTGGGGTCGGGGCGCGCAGCCCCAGGTGCGATGGGAACCATGCATGGTACGTCTCCGGCTCGCGGGGCGGTCGCGCCCGCGGGGAATCCGGCGTGGGCCCGTTGCCTCACGCCACCGGCATCGTAACCCCGGGGCCGGCGGCCGGTCAAGTGCCGGGGGCAGCCCCTTGCTTTGCGGCCCGGTTCTGGCATCCTGTCCGTCACCCCGTTCCACGTCCGAGGCCGCCATGTTCCGGTCCGCCGTCGCCGCCCTGCTGGTCGCCCCGCCGGCGGCCGCCGCCGACCTCGAAGCGACCCTCGCCCCGCTGGTCAAGGACCACAAGGGGAAGGTGGCCGTCGCGGTCAAGAACCTGAAGACCGGCGAGGCGTTCTACCGGGACGCCGACGCGGTCATGCCGACGGCCAGCCTCATCAAGCTGCCGGTCCTGGTCGAGGCGTACTGGCAGGCGGCCGAGGGGAAGCTGAGGTTCGATTCCGTGGTCATGCTGAAGAAGGAGGACAAGGTGCCGGGCAGCGGGGTGCTGACCCCGCACTTCTCGGACGGGGCGACGTTCGCCCTCCGGGACGCCGCCCGGCTGATGATCGCCCACTCCGACAACACCGCAACGAACCTGGTCCTCGACCGGACCGGAATCAAGCCGGTGAACGAGCGGATGGCCGGGCTGGGGCTGAAGAACACGATGTTGAACGCCCAGGTGTACAAGGGCCGGGACACGAGCGTCGACCCGGAGCGGACCAAGAAGTACGGCCTCGGGTCAACCACCGCCCGGGAGATGGTGCGGCTGCTGGAGCTGATCGACGGCGGCAAGGTGGTGTCGCCGGAGGCGTGCCGGGAGATGTTGGCCCTGCTGAAGGAGTGCGAGGACAAGGAGATGCTGGCCCGGCTCCTGCCGGAGGGGGTGGCGTTCGCCCACAAGACGGGGGCGGTGAACGCCGCCCGGACCGAGGCCGGGATCATCACGACGAAGGCCGGGCCGGTGGCGGTGTGCGTGCTGACGGACGAGAACACGGACCGCCGGTGGGTGCTGGACAACGCCGCCCAGGAGATGATGGCCAAGGTCGGCCGGGCCGTGTACGACCACTTCACGCCGGCGGAGAAGTAGGAGAGCGGCCGCACGATAAACGCGGATAGAAGACACGATCAGAACCGAAACAGAGTAGAACAATGCCGGACTTCGACCCGGTCGTGTTCCCGCACCGCGACCTGACCGAGCGGGTCATCGGGGCGTTCTTCGACGTGTACAACGAACTCGGGTTCGGGTTCCTGGAGAGCGTGTACCACAGGTCGATGGTCCTCGCGCTGACCGCGGCCGGGCTACACGCCGACTCCGAGGCCAAGCTCCCGGTCTACTTCCGCGGCGAGCCGGTCGGGGACTTCGAGGCGGACGTCCTCGTCGAGCGGGCGGTCATCCTGGAACTGAAGGCGGCGGACGACTTCTGCCCGGCCCACGAGGCCCAGCTCCTGAACTACCTGAAGGCGTCAACGGTCGAGGTCGGGCTGCTCATGAACTTCGGCCCGAAGCCCCGGTTCCGCCGGCTCGCGTTCTCGAACGACCGCAAGCGGTCCCGGCCGCCGGTCGTCTTCGAGCCCTCTTGAATCGTGTCCCCTCTGCGTTCATCGTGCGGCTGTCTTGATTCTGCCCTCCTTCTTGATCGTGTCTTCTTCGGCGTTTATCGTGCGGCTTTCTTCCTCTCCGGAGTTTCCCAATGCCTCAGAACGAGTTACGGGTCGGGATGATCGGGTACGGGTTCATGGGCCGGGCCCACACGAACGCCTACAAGCAGGTCGGGCAGTTCTTCCCGTCCGGGTACAAGGTGGTCCTCAAGGCCGCCTGCGCCCGGGACGCCGCCAAGGCGAAGGCGTTCGCCGACCAGTGGGGGTACGAGTCGGTCGAGACCGACTGGCGGAAGCTGGTCGAGCGGAAGGACATCGACGCGGTCGACATCTGCACCCCGAACAACCTGCACAAGGAGATCGCCCTGGCGGCCGCGGCCGCGGGGAAGGCGATCCTGTGCGAGAAGCCGCTGGCCATGACGACGGCCGAGGGGCGGGAGATGGTCGCGGCGGTCGAGAAGGCCGGGGTGCCGAACATGGTGTGGTACAACTACCGCCGCATCCCGGCGGTGACGCTGGCCAAGCGGATCGTCGACGAGGGCAGGCTCGGGAAGGTGTTCCACTACCGGGCCAAGTTCCTCCAGGACTGGACGATCAAGGCCGACCTGCCGCAGGGCGGGCAGGGGCTGTGGCGGCTGGACGTGGCGGCCGCCGGGAGCGGGGTCAGCGGCGACCTTCTGGCCCACTGCATCGACACCGCCATTTGGCTGAACGGCCGGATGGAGACCGTCTGCGGGATGACCGAGACGTTCGTGAAGGAGCGGCCGCACCAACTGACCGGGAAGGTCGAGCCGGTCGGGATCGACGACGCCTGCACCTTCATGGGGCGCTTTGCGAACGGGTCGCTGGCCAACTTCGAGAGCACCCGGTACGCCCGCGGCCACAAGGCCCTGTACACGTTCGAGATCAACGGCGAGAACATGAGCCTGTTCTGGGACCTGCACGACCTGCACCGGCTCCAGGTGTTCGACTACAAGGAGGAGGGCAAGACCCGGGGCTGGAAGAGCGTTCACGTGACGGATAACAGCCCGGACCACCCGTACATGGACAAGTGGTGGGTGCCGGGGCTGGCGGTCGGGTACGACAGCAGCTTCACGCACCAGGTCGCCGACTTCCTGCACGGGCTGGAGACCGGGAAGCCGGCCGGCCCGACGTTCCGGGACGCCCTGGAGACGCAGGCGGTGCTGGACGCCGTGTTGGACTCGGCAAGGACGCAGAAGTGGGTTAACGTGGCGAAGGTGTAGCCCGCAGGAGGGGTGGCATGTCGACCGTCCAACGGCCGCTCGTGACGATCGCCGAGTTCGAGCGGATGCCCGACCCGCCGGACGGGTCGCGGCTGGAACTGGTCCGCGGGGAGGTCGAGGTCATGCCGCCGCCCAAAGGGAAGCACGGCATCTGCTGTTCGCGGATCGCCTGGCGGCTCATGAGCCACGTCACCCCGGGGAACCTGGGATGGGTGACGACCAACGACACCGGGGTCGTGCTGGAGCGGGGGCCGGACACGGTCCGTGGGCCGGACGTGGCGTACTGGTCGATCGCCCGCCAGCCGGAGGAGCCGGACGCCTACTTCGAGATTCCCCCGGACATCGCCGTCGAGGTGCTGTCGCCGGACGACCGCCGGGGGCCGGTCCGGGCGAAGATCAAGGAGTACCTGTTCTACGGCGTTCCGCTCGTCTGGTTGGTAGACCCGGAGTTGCGGACGGTGACGGTGTACGCCGGCCGGATGCGCGGGACGGAGCTGGACGAGGACGACACGCTCGACGGCGGTGAGGTGCTGCCCGGCTTTACCTGCAAGGTGGCCGACCTCTTCGGCCGCCCCGCCGCCGGGAAGGGGGAAACCGGATGAGCAGGGCCGACCTCTTCGCGTAAGCTCAAACCGATCCGCGTGGACACCCGGCCGGGCGGCGGGATAGACTTCGTGTTCGGCACGGATCGCCCGCCCCCGACGCAGGACGCGCCCGGGAATGAATCTGGTTCAGCTGACATCCAGCACCTTCTTCGGCGGCCCCGAGCGGCAGATACTCGGGCTGGCCGCCGCCCTGCCGGACTCGGTCCGTACCACCGTCGTCAGCTTCGCCGAGGGCGGCCGCTGTGGGGCCTTCCTGGCCGAGGCGGAAGGGCGGGGCGTTGATGCCGTCGCCCTCCGCAACGACTTTCCCCGCGTCGCGGCCGCGGTCGCCGAGCTGGCCGGCGTCCTCCGCGAACGCGGCGCCGATGTGCTGCTCTGCCACGGGTACAAGGCGAACGTCCTCGGCCGGGTCGCGGCCCGGCGGGTCGGCATCCCGGCCGTGGCCGTGTCCCGCGGCTGGACCGCCGAGGACCGCAAGGTCCGGGCCTACGAGTGGCTCGACCGCCGGCACCTGCCGCTGATGGATCACGTCGTCTGCGTCTCGGACGGGCAGGCCCAGAAGGTCCGGCGGTGGTGCCGCGTCCCCGAAGCCCGGCTGACGGTCATCCGCAACGCCGCCCGGTTCGCCGACCGGACGCCGGACCGCGACGGCCTGGCGAAGTTCTTCCCCTGTCCGGTGTTGAATTTCGTCGTCGCGGCCGGCCGACTGAGCCCCGAAAAGGGCTTCGACGTGCTGATCGACGCGGCGGCCGAAGTCCTGCAAGCCGAGCCCACGACCGGCTTCGTCCTCTTCGGCGAGGGGACGATGCGGCCCGACCTCGAACGCCGCGTCGCCGCCTTCGGACTGACCGGTCGGTTCGTCCTGCCTGGATTCCGGGCCGACCTCGACCGGCTCTTGCCCGGGGCGGGGGTCGTCTGCCTACCATCTTTTACCGAGGGGCTGCCGAACGTCGCCCTCGAAGCCTCGGCGGCCGGCGTGCCGGTCGTGGCTACGGCCGTCGGCGGGACGCCGGAGGTCGTGGCCGACGGCGAGACCGGCCTGCTCGTCCCGCCCGGCGACCCCGCCGCCCTCGCCGAAATGCTCCTGACCCTCCTCCGCGACCCGGCCCTCCGCTCACGGATGGGCGCGGCCGGCCGCCGGCGGATGCGGGAGCGGTTCACGTTCGAGGCCCAGGCGAAAGCCTACCTCGATTTGTTTGCCCGCGTTTGTTCGTCGCCCGCCTCCGCTGCCGCCTGACCGAAAGGACACGGATGTCCGCCTTGCTCGCGCCCCGCCGCCCGGCCCCCGTCCGGATCGCCGAACCCGCCGCCGACCCGGTCCGGGTCAGCTTCGTGATCGACCGGCTCTCCCGGGCCGGGACCGAGACGCAGCTGGTCGCCCTCATCGACCACCTCGACCGCCGGCGGGTCGAGCCGTCGCTGGTCCTGCTCGACGGCGAGGACGACCTGTCCCGGGCCCTGGAGCCG
>JAIEQO010000113.1 GCA_019747655.1 Gemmataceae bacterium
ACACGGCCTCGACAGCCGGCTGGTGGCCGGCCGGCTGCCGGCGGCCGACGACGCGGCCGAGGCGGTCCTCAGCGAGTTCACCCTGTACGAGTTGGGGGTGCGGGACGAGGCCGGGATGGCGGCGGCCCTGGGCCGGCCGGTCACGGTCCAGGTGGGCGGGGTGCGGAACGCCCAGCCGCTGGCCCTGGCCCGGGCCCTGACCGGCCGCCCGCCGGACGAGTACCTGACCGGCCCCCAGGAGCGGGCCCTGGCCCGGCTGACGGCGGCCCTGCCCAGCGCGCTCGACCGGTTCGACCTGTCCCCGGCAGACCGGGCCGAGTTGCAGGGGCTGTTGGCCCCGAAGCCGGCGGCCGACCGGGAGAAGCCGTGGGAGTCCGGGGCGGTGGCGGCCGGCGACTTCGCGGTGGTCGGGGTGGCCCGGGTGCTGACCCGGGAGGACCGGAAGAAGGCCGACCCGCTCAACCCGTGGGAGCTGCGGCAGGGGGACGTGTTCCTGCCGGCGGGGGCGGGGGAGCGGCTGTTCGAGCAACTGCCGTGGGCGAAGGCGGCCGGGTTCCCGATGGCCGAGGTCCGGGTGGCCCCGGGCGGGGACCTGCCGGGGGCGGTGGCGGCGGTCGAGGGGATGGGGTACGAGACGTTCTCGGCGCTCAAGTGGTTCAACGCGGCCCGGAAGGAGGTGACGCTGATCGCCGCCGGGCTGAACCTGTTCGCGTTCATCGCGCTGCTGGTGGCCGGGATCGGGATCACCAACACGCTGGTGACGAGCGTGGTCGAGCGGACCCGGGAGATCGGGATTCTGAAGGCGGTGGGGGCAACCCGGGGTCAGGTGCTGGGGCTGTTCCTGGCCGAGGGGGCGTTGATCGGGGTGGCCGGCGGGGTGCTGGGGGTGGGGCTGGCGAGGCTGGCGGCGGTCCCGGCCGACGGGTACGTCAAGCGGCTGATCGAGCAGCAGATTCGGGGCGAGAAGCTGGTGACGGAGACGATCTTCGTGTTCCCGGGGTGGCTGTGGGCCGGGGCGTTCGGGTTCGCGGTGCTGGTGACCACGGCGGCCGCCTACTACCCGGCCCGGCGGGCGGCCGGGATCGACCCGATCCGGGCCCTGAAGTACGAGTAGGGCCGGGGCTCACGCCCCCCGCTCGGCCAGCAGGGCCCGCAGCCGGGCGATCTCGGCCTCGGCCGCGTCGGCCCGCGCCTCGGCCGCCTGCCGGGCCGACCGCTCGCCCGCTAACTCGGCCCTGACGGCGTCCATCTCCGCCTTCCACTCCGCGGGCAGCGGCAACAGCTCGCCACGGAACCAGTACCGGGCCCACCCGTCGAGCAGCCCGACTTCCACCTCCAATTCGGGGATGTCGAGCCGCCCGGCCTCGTTCGGGGCGACGCTGGCGTACCGGGTGCCGGTCAGCCGGAACAGGGTCAGCTCGTCGTTGTCCGGGTAGTAGAGGAGGTAGTACGGGACGCGGACCTCCTTCTCGTACAAGTCGTAGTTCTCGTCGTTGTCCTTCCGCTGGCTGTGCTTGGACACGTACTCGATGACGAGGAGGGGAAGGGTCGGCTGCTCCCGCAGGTCGTAGTTCCCGTCCGCCTCGATCGACCGAGGATGGACGACGACCATGTTGTCGGGGACCACCCGGCCGGTGTTCTTGCGGCGGCCCGGGCGGGGGTACAAGACGAGCAGCTCACTGAAGCACTGGATGTCCGGCCGGGCGGCGGCGATCAGGTCGAAACTCTCGACCGTGATCTTCCGCTGGGTCGATTGGGCGGTCGACTCCATGAAGTGCTCTATCGGGAGCGATCGGAGGTAGCCCTGGGTGAGGTCGTCGGCCTCCCGCCGCAACTGCTCGCGGTCGGCCTCGGTGAGCGGCGTCATGGGTCAGCCCTCGGCGGGGAGCGGACAGGACGGAGTGTACCGCCCGTCGGGCCGGTGAGGAAGGTCAGGCCGCTGGGCTCGCGGCGTCCTTCTGCTTGTACCCGGCCACCTTCACCGGCACCACGTTCTTCGCCAGCCCGACCAGTTGCAGGCCGCGGACGAAGGTGAACGTCAGGTCGACCTCCCACCACCGGTGCCCCTGGGAGCAGACCCGGGGGGCGGCGTGGTGGTTGTTGTGCCAGCCCTCGCCGTTGGTCAGCAGGGCCACCCACCAGTTGTTCCGGCTCCGGTCGGCGGTGTCGTAGTTCCGGTAGCCCCAGGTGTGGGCGGCCGAGTTCACCAGCCAGGTGATGTGCCAGACGTAGACCGTCCGGACGACCACGCCCCAGAGGAAGACCTGCACGCCGACCTGGACGGCCCGCTCGGGGGTGTCGGCGAACAGGAACCCGGCCCCGAACCCCAGCCCGGCGATGGCGAGGGCGTGCAGGACGTAGACCAGGGCCCACTTCTGGCCCCGGTGCAGCCACCGCAGGAACGGGTCGGCCAGGAGGTCCGGGACGTACCTCTCGTAGGTCGAGAGCCGGTTCCGGTCCGGGTCGGCGGTGTAAATCCACTCCATGTGGCCCCACAGGAAGCGTTCCCGGGGGCTGTGCGGGTCGCCGTCGATGTCGCTCTTCTGGTGGTGGATGCGGTGGTTCAGCACCCACCACAGCGGCGACCCTTCGAGGCTACACACCCCGCACAGCACGAACACCCGTTCGAGCCACTTGGGGAACTCGACCGCCCGGTGGGTGAGGAGCCGGTGGTAGGCGAGGTTGATGCCGATCGACCCGAAGATGAAGTTGCCGACCATGAGCGACGCCACGCCCCACCAGGAGAAGCCGTAAGGGGTGAAGGCGAGGCTCGTCAGCAGGTGAAGGACGATCAGGGCCGCGAGGAACCCGGGGATCAGCTTCGGCCGGGGCCGGGCGGCGGTGGCGGGGCGGGCGACGGCGGGGACGGTGTTCACGCGGCGGTCCTAACGGTCGAAAGCCGGGGCGTGCCGGGTTGGAGGCACCCGGGCGGCCGGCGGTTGCGTGCGGCGGGGGATTCGGACACAATTACCGGCCTGGGCCGGTTCTGTCTGCGCCAACCGGGGGGCGGCGACCCCGGACCGCGGCCGTCCCGGCCGCTCGGGGTGGCGAAGAGCGGGCGGGACGGCCGCGGTCCCAGGGGGATGACCCGTGCCGTACACGTCGACCGAGCTGATGATCTGCTGCGCCGCCCGGGAGTTGGAGGACGGCCGGACGGTGGCCGTCGGGACCGGGGTGCCGTGCGCGGCGGCGATGCTGGCCCAGAAGACCCACGCCCCGAACCTGGTCATCCTGTTCGAGGCCGGGGGGGTGGCCCCGCAACTCCCGACCATGCCGGTCAGCGTCGGCGACAGTACGACGTTCCACCGGGCGGCGATGGCCACCGGCATGGCCGACGTGATGCAGTTCTGCCAGCGGGGGATGGTCGACTATACGTTCCTGAGCGGGGCCCAGATCGACCCCTACGGGAACCTCAACTCGACCCTCATCGGCGGCGACTACCGGAAGCCGAAGGTCCGGCTGCCGGGCAGCGGCGGGGCCAACGACCTGGCGTCGTTCTGCTGGCGGACGCTGATCGTCATCAAGCACGACGCCAAGAAGTTCGTCCCGAAGCTCGACTTCCGGACGACACCCGGCTACCTGGACGGGCCGGGGGCGCGGGAGGCGGCCGGGCTGCCGGCCGGGACCGGCCCGTACCGGGTGATTACCGACCTGTGCGTGCTTGACTTCGCCGACGACACGAAGCGGATGCGGGTGCGGAGCCTGCACCCGGGCAAGACGCTGGAGCAGGTGAGGGCGGCGACCGGCTTCGAGCTGGCGGCGTCGGACGCCGTCGGGGCCACCGCCGAGCCGACGGAGGCCGAGCTGCACCTTTTGCGGACCGAGGTGGACCCCGGCCGGTACATCCTCGGCCGGTCGGGGTGACGCCCCGTCACCCGGCGTTGGCCGCGAGCTTCCGCTTCCAATAGCCCGGGTCGGCCCGGATCTCGGCCAGGAACCGGGCGGCCATCCCGGACGGCGGGTTGGCGCCCTGTTCCCACGCCCGGACCGTCCCCGCCGACACCCCGAGCAGGGCGGCGAACGCGGCCTGGCTCGCCCCGACCGCCGCCCGGACGGCGGCCACCGCGGCCGGGTCGGCCGGCACCCGCGGGAACGGGTTGCGGACCCGCCGGACGGTGAACTGCCGCTCGACCTCGGCCATCCCGCCCTTCCGGGCGGCGGCGACCAGCTTTTCGAGCGACGCGATGATCTTCCGGCCGAGTTCCGTCGTCCCCTTCGGTTCGGCGGCCTTCCGGCCGGGCGGCTTCGCCCGCTTCTTCCCCCCGGCCCCGAGCGTCGCACCCGGCATGTCGGCCTCCGTTTAGTCGGCGTCCAGGGCGGCCCCGAACGCCTTGAGCAACTTCGCCACGGCCTTCCGCTCGGCCGCCGTCAGGTCGGCCTTCTGCGACTTCTCGTACACCAGGAGCAGCAGGATCAGCCCGTGGGCCGGGAAGACCGCGTACCCGACCCGCGCCCCGCCCGACTTGCCCCGGCCGGGCGGGGCGAGCCGGTACTTCCTCAACCCGCCCGTCCCCCTCACCACGTCCCCGGCGGCGGGGTTGTTGACCAGTTCCACTTGCAGCCGGGACAGGTCGTCGTCCCCCAACCCGAGTGCGGCCCAGTCCGCGTCGAACGTCTCGCCGTGGACGAACGTCGGCCACTCGTTGATCGGCGGCACGGTCGCACCCCGGGCGGCGGGTCCGTGAGAACTATACCATCCAGTGATACGGTTTCCAACCGGCTTTTCGCCCGGGGCGGTCCGGCCCGCCGGCGGGCCGGACCGCCCGGCCGCTACCGGCTTGGCAGCCGGCCGGCCGTCTGGTTCAATGGGCGGGTGCTTCCGCCCACGCCCCCGGTGTCCGATGCCCATCACGTTCCCCTGTTCGTGCGGGAAGACCCTCCGCGTGAAGGACGAGTACGTCGGCCGGCGGGTCCAATGCCCGGTCTGCCGGGGGGCCGCCCTCGTCCCGGCGGCCCCGCCCCTGCCGGACTTCGAGGTGGTCGACGACCCGCCCGCCCCGCCGCCCGTGCCCCGGGCCAAAGCCGTGCCGGTCGAGGATGAGCCCGAGTTCCGCGTCGTCGTGGACGCCCCCTCGCAGGACGACCGGCCTCGGTGGCGTCGCCGGGACCGGGGCGGTCGGGACGGCCGCGACGACTACGACGACCGGGACGACGGCCGCCCGCGGCGGAGGAAGAAGAAGCCGAAGCCGGACGAGCAGCCGTCCCACTTCGCGCTGGAGCGGAAGGTGCTCAACGGCGGGGTGGCCGGCGGCGTGTTGGCGATGGCGATCGCCGTCGTCTGGTTCGTGGCCGGGCTGTTCGCCGACATCCTGTTCTACTACCCCCCGTTCCTGTTCGTGTTCGGGCTGATCGCCTTCGTCCGGGGGCTGGCCGGTGGGTCCGACGAGTAGCCGCGGGGGTCGCCCATGCCGATCACGTTCGCCTGCACGTGCGGGAGAAGCCTCCGGGTCGTGGACGCGGCCGCCGGCCGGTTGACCC
>JAIEQO010000447.1 GCA_019747655.1 Gemmataceae bacterium
CCACTTCCCGAAGATCGGCGTCACCTTCATGCCGGCCCTGGACGAGGGCTCGGCGCTCGACATGCCGGTGACCGTGCCGCGGGTGAGCGTGACCCAGGCGATTGACGACCTAAAGGCCCGGGACGCGCCCCTTCGGGGCTTCCCCGAAGTGGAGTCGGTGGTGGGAAAGAGCGGCCGGGCGGACACGCCGACCGACCCCGCCCCGCTCGACATGGTCGAGACGTTCATCAATTTCCGCCCCCGGGCGTACTGGCCGAAGCGCGTCATCCGCTTCCAGGACGCCGAGCGGCAGACGCGGGTGGTGCTCTCGCTCTTGGAGGAAAGAGGCTTTCTCGCCCGCGCCCCGCACGAGGACGACCGAGACAACCTCATAAACGAAGCGGCGCAAAAGGCCCTGGAGCGGTTTGACGAATCGATGCGGGAGCTCGCCAGCACCCGCTACGCCGAGTTCGAGCGCGAGCTGTCACCGGTCCTCACCCGGTTCGCGGTTACCGAAGCACTCGCCCGCATGCGGGACGCGGGACACCTGTCGGGGCTCTCGGCCGATGTCGAAGAGCGGCTGGTGGGGGAGATGGCGGCGCGGCTCGCCCCGGATGAGGGGCGGCGGCTGGCCCGGAGCCCGGCGCTTGAGGTCGTGAGCCGCCTCCTTCGGCGTGTGGCCGACCACCTCCACGCCGAGAAGGTCATCACCGACCCGGCCGCTGCGTTGGAACTGAAGCAGTCGGCTTATTCAGCGGTCGTTACTGGGCTAAAGTCGGCCGCGGGAGTGGACCGCCCGACGCTTTCGTCGGTGGTGCTCGAGGCGACCGAACGCCGCCGTGACGAGCTCTGGCGCGAGCGCGTCAAGACAGTCAACTGGGAGCTGTTCGACCGCGGCACCGAGGGCTTCACGTGGTACGCCGTGGACGAGCTCGTCGCCGGCGGAAAGACCGTGGGGCTTCTGGGCTCGGCCGAGCACGGAGCAGCGTCGGAGGCGTTCGCGGGCGAGTCGATGAAGGCCCGGCTCGGTAAACCCCACGACGCCTCGAAGCTCTCCCCGTTCGGGGACCTCCGGGCCGAAGCCGAAGGGCCGTTCAAGGGCCGGGTCTTCTTCTGGCCCCGCCAGGCGGGCCCGAAGGGGGATCTCGTCGACGACGAGTTCGGCCGCGTCCTCCAGGTGCCCGGGTGGTCGAACATCTTCACCCAGCCGATCATCAACCGAATTGAGATGCTGTCTACAGGGGTGAGGACCGACATCGGCATCAAGGTCTTCGGGCCGGATCTTCCGACCGTCGACCGGGTATGTAAGGAAATCGAAGCCGCCGTGAAACCCGTCCCCGGGGCCCGGGACGTGGTGGCCGCCCCCATCATGGGCAAGGGCTACCTGGAGGTCACCATCGACCGGGACAAGGCGGCCCGCTACGGGGTGACGGTGGAGGACGTCCAGACCGAGATTGAGCTGGCGCTCGGCGGCCGGGTGGTGACCCAGACGGTCGAGAAGCGGGACCGCTTTCCCGTCCGGGTCCGCTACGCCCGGGCCAGCCGGGAGGACGAGGAGGCCGTGAAGCGGCTGCTCGTCTCGGGGTCCGCCCGGGCGGAGCGTCCGGCCATGGAGCGGGAGGGGGGCGCTCCCGGCCTCACGCTCCGCGGCGCCCCCGCCGGTCACGCCGCCGTCCCCGGCCACGCCGCGACGGGCCGCCCGCTCATCCCGGTCGCGTCCGTGGCCGACGTCCGCATCGTCGAGGGCCCTGCCGTTGTGAAGAGCGAAAACGGAAGGCTCCTAAACTACGTGACTCTGAACGTCCGGGGCAGGGATGCCGTGGGCTTCGTGGAGGAGGCGAGGAGGGTCGTCGAGCAGAAGGTGAAGCCCCCGGAAGGGGTGCACGTCGCCTGGGCGGGGGAGTTCGAGCACCAGGAGCGGGCTGCCCAGACCTTGAAGGTCGTCTTCCCGGCGGTGATTCTGGTCATCTTCCTCATCCTCTACCTGACCTACCACGACTTCGCCGACGCCGTACTCATGATGCTCGCCGTGCCCGAGGCGCTCGCCGGCGGGGCGTTCTTCCTGTTCCTCTTCCCGAAGGTCGTCTACGGCTGGGACTCCCCGCCCATCGACTTTAGCGTCGCCGTGTGGGTGGGCTTCATCGCCTGCTTCGGGATGGCGACCGAGACCGGGATCATCATGCTCGTCTACTTGAGAGAAGCCATCGAGAAGCGCGGTGGCTTGGAGAACATCAAGACGCTGGACGAGCTGGGAGAGGCCGTGATCGAGGGTGCGGTGCACCGGCTTCGGCCGAAGCTCTTGACCGAGGGGGTGGCGATCGTCGCCATCTTCCCGATGGTGTTCGCCTCCGGGGTGGGCGGCGAGGTCCTGGCCCCGATGGCGCTGCCCGTCTTGGGCGGGCTTCTCATTTCGGACGAGGTAGTGGACTTGTTCCTCCCGGTCCGGTTCTACTGGGTCCGGCGGGCCCGGTGGCTAAAACTCCAGGAGGAAAAGCAGACGAAGGTGGCGTCGGGAAGCAGCCTGCCGCTCGCAGACGAGCTCCCGACGCCTACCGCCTCATAGCGCCCACCCCGTTCATGACCTCTCCAGCCCACCGAGTAAAGGAGCACGACATGTCGGCTCACACGAGGTCCCTTCCGACCCTCGCGGCGGTTGCCGCTCTGGCCTTAATCTCCCCCAGCGAAGTTGTGGGCCGGCCGGTCGCACCCGACACCGACGCAAAGGTGACCGAGCTTCGTGTCCCGGGCGGAGGCATTCAGCCCCAGGTCGTCGTCGACGGGAAGGGCGCCGTTCACATGGTCTACCTCGGGGGTGACCCCAAGGCCGGCCGCCTCTACTACGTCCGCTCCGCGGGCGAGGGCAAGTTCACGGAAGCCGTTCCGGTCAACCACCGGCCGAACGCCATCGCCATCGGGAACATCCGCGGGGCCCACCTGGCGGTGGGCAAGAACGGCCGGGTCCACGTCGCCTGGTTCGGGGTCGGGGAGACGGACGGCGCCGGGCCTACCAAGAAGGAGACCCCGCTCCTCTACACCCGGCTGGACGACACCGGACGGGCGTTCGAGGCCGAGCGGAACGTCATCACCTCGGCCTTCGGGCTGGACGGCGGCGGGTCGGTCGCGGCCGACCCGGCCGGGAACGTCTACGTCGTCTGGCACGCCGGCGGCCCGGACGGCCACGGGGAGGCGAACCGAAAGGTGTGGGTGGCCCGCTCGGAGGACGAGGGGAAGACCTTCGCCCCGGAGTCGGCCGTGTTTCAGAAGCCGACCGGGGCGTGTGGGTGCTGCGGCCTGAAAGCCTTCGTTGACGGAAAGGGCACGCTGTATGTGGCCTACCGGGCGGCGACCGAGAAGGTGAACCGGGACACCTACCTTCTCGTCTCCCGCGACAAGGGGAAGAACTTTTCGGGCGAAGCAGTCCACGGCTGGACGGTGGGCGTTTGCCCGATGAGTAGCTACGCGCTCGCAGGCGTGGACGGTGGCGTTCGGGTGGCGTGGGAGACCGCCGGGGAGGTGTACTTCGCCCGGGTGGACCCTTCGACCGGGAAGCGTTCCGAGAAGGTCTCCCCGCCCGGGGCTGGGAAGGGCCGAAAGCACCCGGCTCTTGCCGTGAACTCACGCGGCGAGACGGCCCTTGCGTGGACCGAGGGGACGAGCTGGGGAAAGGGCGGGACCGTGGCCTGGCAGGTGTTCGACCGGGACGGACAACCGACGGGCGCCCAGGGGCGGGCCGACGGCGTACCGGCCTGGAGCCTGGTGGCCGTGTTCGCAAGGCCCGACGGCGGGTTCACCGTCATCTACTGACCGTGCAAGGTGACGCTCCTGCCTACTGAGCGCTCTTTGCCGGGCGGAGAGTCGGGAGCGGCTGCGGAGGTCCGCTCGGACGCCCTTGAACTGGCCCGCCTACGACCCGCTCGAGGGTAGATAGCCTCCGCTCGTAGTCGGCCGCGGCGAGGTACGCCCGGTCGCGGAGGTTGACGAGGCTCCGCTGGGCCTCGACGAGTGAGAGAAACGGCACCTTCCCCGTAACATACGCGGCCTGTGCGGACTTCACGTTCTCTCGGGCCGCGGGCAGGATGGTGTCGGCGTAGAGCTTAATCGCCTGCTCGCTCTCCCTTACCTGGGCGTGGGCCTCCTGGACGGCGAACGCCACCTCGTTCTCTTGCTGGGCGAGGACGGCCCGCCGCTGGACGAGCTGGGCGCTAGCTTCGGACACGGCCCCGTCGCGTCGTCCGGTCCGGAACGGGAGGTTGAGCCGGAGGCCCACCTGGGGCCGGAGCCGCTGCTGGTCGTCGGCCGCCTGCCAGAACGAGTCGTAGGCGGCCATGGCCTCCAAGTCGGGGTAATACTCCCTCTGGGCTAACGCCAGGGCCGCCTGGTCGGCGGCGAGCCGGGCTTTCAAGGCTTCGAGGTCCGGCCGGCGTGACAGCGCTGTCGCCCGGAGCTCCGGGACACTCGGGAGCGGGCTCGGGTCTTTCAGTTCCTTCGCCGGTGGCGGGAGCGGGGACTCAGGGGGAAGGCTCATCAACGTGTTTAGCCGGGCCACGGCCACGGTCCGGGCACGCTCGAGCCCGAGTCGGGATTCGCGCTGGCGGCCCACCTCGACGTCGGCCTGGAGCACGTCCTGCTGCGGAACCTGGCCGGTCTGGTAGCGGGTCTCGGCGTTCCGGCGGAACTCGTTTAGGAGCCTGAGCCCCTCCTCGTTCACCTCGGTCGCCCGGACCGCGAGGTAGTAGTCGGCGTAGGCCCCGCGGACGCTCTCCACGAGCTTGAGCCGTGCGTCCTCGAGCTCAAAGCCCGCTGCCGCCGTCTGGGCCTGGGCCTGTTCGCCCTTGAGCTCGCGCTTCCCCGGGAAGGGGAACTTCTGGGACAGCTCGAACCGGGCCGAGTCGTTGACCTTGTTCGAGCCGAGGCTCGCCGGGGCCACCCAACTCGAGAAGGTCGGGTCGTCGAGTGAAGTCACCTGTGGGTAGCGGGACGCTGCGAGGTGGACGGCCGCCGTCATCTGGGCGAGCGTCGGGTTTCGCGCCATCACCTGGGCGATGACCGCCTCGGGCGTGAGTTCGGTTCCGAAGGAGGGAGAGCGCACGGGCTCGACGGCTTGAACCTGCTGCACCCCGTGGGACGGTGTGGCCGCGGCAACCGGCTCCCGTGAGACGACGGGCGTGACGACTGGGGGAGGGGAAACGGTGGCGTAGTGTCCCGGCCGCGGCGAGGTGGCGCACCCCACAGCCGTGAGCGACGCGAGTGCCCACCCGACGTGTCGTCCGTACTGTCTCGCTCGGCCACTCTGTACCATGATCGACTTCGCTACTCGCCCCGCCCGGCGCAGACCGCCCCAGTCGGGTTTATCGGCCAAGCTGGTCGGGCCGGTTGAACCAATCGCATGGGGGTGTCGTAGCACGGAGGGGCGAATGGCACGAGTCTGTCCCTGCCTGGCGTTAAGTATTCTTGGGTGGGGCACACGTGATACCGTCTTGCGTTGAACTTTTACCGTTCCAGCCGGACCGCCCAGTGGAACCCGATGGCTCCCAAGACCGTC
>JAIEQO010000828.1 GCA_019747655.1 Gemmataceae bacterium
GGCCGACGGTCGGTCGTCCCACCGTCGGCCTGACGGCCCGACGCTCACGGCACCCGGCGTCAGCCGTTGTACCCGATCAGGTCCCAGCCCTTGCGGTACTCCCGGCGGACGTACTTCGCGGCCTCCGGCAGGTCGGTGGCCTGGCACTTCTCGCCGTCCCAGGTGAACGGCTTGCCGGTCCGGATGGCCACGTTGCCCAGCAGGAAGGCGGCGGTCAGCAGGCCCGAGTAGTCGAAGTTGGCCAGGGCCATCTCCGGCTTCCCGGTCTTGATCGCCTCGGCCCACTCCCGCTTCTGCCCGCCGTCCCCGCCGCCGTTGGCCGGCAGCTTCTCCGGCCGGGTCCCGCCGTCCGCCTTCGCCCCGGTCGAGAAGAACACGTCGGCCCCGTAGTCGTTCGGGGAGTAGGCGATCCCCTTCGACCCGACCAGGATCGACCCGCTGTCGACCAGCTTCCCCTTCCGCAGCTCGAGCGCCTGGGCCACCAGCTTCTCCGGCGGGACCAGCTTCTTGCCGTCCTTCTTCCCCTCGTACCAGTGGAGCGTGACCGGCTTCATGTCCCCCCGGGCCGGGAAGTGGAGGGTGACGTGGGCCGACGCCGGACAGGTCTCGTCGTTCACCCCGGTGGCCTCGGCCGACACCTTGTCCGGGTGGGCGAGGTTGAGCCCCATGAACGCCATGTTGGCGGTGTGGCAGGCCATGTCCCCGATCGCCCCGGTCCCGAAGTCCCACCACCCCCGCCAGACGAAGTCGTGGTACGGGCCGCGGTGGGGCTTGTCGGTCGGCCCGCTGTACGGCCGCATCGGGGCCGGGCCGATGAACGCCTCCCAGTCCAGCCCCTTCGGGACGGACGACGCCGGGGACGGCCGCTTGGTCACCTCCGGGGCCTGCGGCCAGATCGGCCGGTTGGTCCAGACGTGGACCTCGGTCACGTCGCCCAGCTCGCCGCCGCGGACCAGCTCGACCGCCCGCCGCAGCCCGTGCTCGGCCGTCCCCTGGTTGCCCATCTGGGTGCAGACGCCGTACTTCTTGGCCTCGGTCCGCAGCAGGTGGGCCTCGTAGACGTCGTGGGTCAGCGGCTTCTGGCAGTAGACGTGCTTCTTGTTCCGGATGGCCAGGAGGCTGGGCAGGGCGTGGGTGTGGTCCGGGGTGCTGACCACCACCGCGTCGACGTTCTTGAGCGTCGCGGCGTCGTCGAACAGCTTGCGGAAGTCGCTGTACGTCTTGGCCTGCGGCCACTTCTTGGCCTTGGCCCCGAGGTACTCGGCGTCCACGTCGACCAGGCCGACGACCTCCATCACCTCCCCGGCCTGGTCGATGTCGCTCGACCCCTTGCCGCCGACGCCGATGCCGGCGACCTTGATGCGGCCGTTGGCCCCGGCCGGCTGGGCCCAGGCGGGGGCGGTGTACAGGTAGCCGAGGCCGGCGGCCGACGCGGCCAGGGCCTGCCGGCGGGTGATCCGACGGGTCGTCATGGGTGGCAGCTCCGGGAAGAGGCGGGCCGGGGGCGACGGCCCCCGGGGTCGGTGGGTGTGGGCGGATTGGGCGTAGTGTACGCGGCCCGCCCCGCCCCCTCAAGCGGCTACGCCGGAAACCGCGACCCGGTTCGGACCGGTGCGGTCGGTGTAGGGTGTGTCAAGCGGACCGTCTTCGGTCCGCGACGACGCACCAGGAGTCGCGTGGTGCGTCGTCGGCTCGCCGGGGGCGAGCCTCGACACACCCTACACCGACCCGTCCGTCACGCCTTCCCGAGGATCAGGTCGACCACCCAGCAGCCGCGGGCGTGCGGGCCGGGGCCGCGGAGGTGGTCGATGAGGTCAGGATGGCTGCACCCGGCGTCGTCGAGGGCGTCGGCCAGGATGGGCAGCCGGTCGAAGGCGCGATCCGCGTCGATGCCCCGGGCGAGCGCGAGGACCGATGAGGTTAACCAGTCCGCCTCGACCGCCGGAAACGACCGGCTGAAGGCATGCTCATAGGCTTCGACCGCAATCCGCCGCCATAGGCCGAGGTACCCGGCACACTGCGCCCCGTTATCCCAGATGACGTTGAAGTCGTAGTCACGAGACTCGACCTCGCCGACACACGAGCGGGCGAAGTGGACGGCATCGGCGAGCTGGTCGAACACCTGCCATTCAAGGCCGGGGTTGGCGCGGAACCACGGAGCCATGACGACCGGGTCCGGCCGGTAAGCGTCCACGCCGCAGCACTCGGGCATGCAGTCGGTGCAGCAGGTGTGCAACGCTTTTCTCAGCGGCTCATGCAGTTCCAGCGTGGCTCGCACAACGGCCATAGCCTCCGCTCACGAGTTGATAGGCTGGCCGGCGAAGGCCATCCGGGCGGCTTCGCCGACGGCCTCGGAGAGGGTCGGGTGGGCGTGGGTGCAGCGGGCGATGTCCTCGGCCGACCCGTGGTACTCCATCACCGTCACGCACTCGGCGATCAGGTCCGACGCCCGCGGCCCGAGGATGTGGACGCCCAACAGCCGGTCCGTCTTGGCGTCGGTGAGGACCTTCACGAACCCCTCGACCTCGTCCATCGCCTTCGCCCGGCCGGTGGCCGCGAACTTGAACCGGCCAACCTTGTACTCGGCCCCCTTCTCCTTCACCTGCTCCTCGGTCAGCCCGACGGCCGCCACCTCCGGCCAGATGTAGATGACGCTCGGGATCGCGTCGTAATTGATGTGCGGCTTCATCCCGGCCAGCCGCTCGACGAACACGACGGCCTCCTCGCTCGCCTTGTGGGCCAGCATCGGCCCGGCGATCAGGTCGCCGATGGCGTAGACGCCCGGCACGTTGGTCCGGAAGTTCTCGTCCACCGGGACGACCCGCGTCTTCGGGTCGTACTTCACCCCGGCCTCGTCCAGCCCGAGCCCGGCGATGTACGGCTTCCGCCCGACCGCCACCAACACCCGGTCGCCCTCGAACTGCAGCTCCTTGCCGTCCTTCGCCTGGGCCGTGACGGTGACGGTATCGCCCTTGACCGTAGCCCCCGTCACCTTCGTTTCGAGGTGGAACTCGATCCCCTGCTTCTTGAGAATCTTGAACACCTCGTTGGCGATCTCGCCGTCACTGATGGACAGAATCCGCGGCAGGAACTCGACCACCGTGACCTTCGCCCCGAGCCGCTTCCACACCGACCCGAGTTCCAGGCCGATGTACCCCCCGCCGACCACGATGAGATGTTTGGGGACTGGATCGAAGTTCAACGCCTCGGTGGAGCTAACAACGACCTTGCCGTCGTACTTGAGGAACGGCAGCTCGACGCTCTCGCTCCCGGTCGCCAGCAGCACGTTCTTGGCATCGAGTGTCGTGGATTTGCCGTCGTCGCCGGCCACCGCGACCTTGTTCCCGGGCAGGAGCTTGGCCGTCCCGTAGACCGGGGTGACGCCGTACTTCTTGAACAGGAACCCGACCCCGCCGGTCAGCTCCTTGACCACCTTGTCCTTGCGGGCGTGCATGGCCGGCAGGTCGAGCCCGACATCCTTTACTTTGATCCCGTGCCGGGCCATCTTGTGCAGGGCGGTCTCGTACAGCTCGCTCGAATCGAGCAGCGCCTTGCTGGGGATGCAGCCGACGTTCAGGCAGGTGCCGCCGAGGGCCCGCCCTTTGCGCATCTCGACGCACGCCACCTTCATCTTGAGCTGGGCCGCCCGGATGGCGGCCGTGTACCCGCCCGGCCCGGCGCCGATGACGATCAAGTCGTAACTATCCGGCATCACGGCTCCTGAAAACGAGCCACGGATGAACACGGATGAAACACGGATCAGAACAAATCAAAATTTCTGATCCGTGTTTCATCCGTGTTCATCCGTGGCTAACTGCCGTCATACTTCCAGCAGCATCCGCTCCGGGTTCTCCACGCACTCCTTGATCCGCACCAGGAACTGCACGGCCTCGCGGCCGTCGATGAGCCGGTGGTCGTAGGAGAGCGCCAGGTACATCATCGGGCGGATCACGACCTGGTCATTCACGACAACGGCCCGCTTCTGGATGCTGTGCATCCCCAGGATGGCCACCTGCGGCGGGTTGAGGATTGGCGTCGACATCATCGACCCGAAGATGCCGCCGTTGGTGATGGTGAAGGTGCCGCCTTCGAGGTCCGGGACGCCGATCTTCCCGTCCCGGGCCTTCTTGGCGAGTTCGGCGATCCGCTTCTCGATGTCCGCGAATCCGAGCTGGTCCGCGCCGCGGAGGACCGGCACCATCAGCCCCTTTTCGGTGCTGACGGCCACCCCGATGTCGTAGAAGTGCTGCTCGACCACGTGGTCGCCGTCGAGCCGGGCGTTGACCAGCGGGTATGCCTTCAGAGCCTCGACCGCCGCCCGCACGAACACCGACATGAACCCGAGTTTGACCCCGTGCTTCTTCTCGAACCGCTCGTTGTACTTCGCGCGGAGGTCCTGGATGGCCGTCATGTCGGCCTCGTTGAACGTGGTCAGCGTGGCCGTCTGGTTCTGCGACTCCAGCAGCCGCTGGGCGATCCGCTTGCGGACCGGCGACAGCGGCTTGCGGGTCGTTCGGGAGCGGATATCGGGTGTCGGGGTTCGGGTGTCGGGGGGAACCGGGGCGGGTTGGCCGTTCGCCGACTTCGGGGCCGACTCCTGTTTCCTGACCCCTGACCCCTGGGCGGCGAGCGCATCCCCCTTCGTCACCCGCCCACCGGGACCGGTGCCGGGCACGTCCGCGGCCTTCAGCCCGGCCTCGGCGAGCACCCGCGTCGCCGCCGGGCCAGGTTCGGGCGAGCGGGGGGCGTCAGCCCCCTGATTCTTCGGGGCTGTGGTCGGAGCGTGGGACGCATCAGGGGCCTTACGGCCCCCGCTCGCCCCGGCAGGGGTCGGCGCCTTCGCGTCCGTATCGATCTCGGCCACGACCGCGTCGACCGCGACGACATCGCCTTCCTTCGCCTTGTGCCGGAGGACGCCGGCGACCTGGGCCGCAACCTCCTGCGTCGCCTTGTCGGTGCCCAGCTCGAAGAGGGGCTGGTCGACCTGCACGTAGGCCCCGTCGGCCGCCAGCCAGCGGTTCACGGTGGCCTCGGCGATCGACTCCCCGGCCCGCGGGACCTTCACCGGCTCGACCGCCATCGCCGCCCCCGGAACGGGTGAGCGTCGGGGGGGGGGGGCGCCGGGGGGGGGGGGGGCGCCGGGGGGGGGCCGCCCCCCCCGCCCCCCCCGGGGCGGGCCCCCCCCCCCGGGGCCCCCCCCCCCCGACGCTCACCCGAATCGTCACCCCGCCGCCGCGTCCGTCTTCTTGGCCGCTTCCTTCGTCGCGTGGCCGGTCCCGTTGGCCCCGTTCCGGGCGTTGACGGCCGACTTGGAGAGCGCCACCAGGTACGGCACGTCCACCCCGAACGCGGCCTCGACCAGCTCGTGCTGCTCGACCTCGTGGGCGTGGTGCGACCCGGTCGCCGGGCTGGCGCTGGCGTCCCGGCCGACGTACTCGAACGGGAAGTTCATCGCCCGCAGCCGCGGCTCGGCGAACGACCACCCGCCCATGTTCTGCGACTCCTCCTGCACCCACACCCACTC
>JAIEQO010000911.1 GCA_019747655.1 Gemmataceae bacterium
CCCGCTGCGGGGTGGGGGAGTAAAACGAAACCCGACCCCACCCCCTAACCCCCTCCCCCACAGGGAGAGGGGGGACCGGACGGCCGGTCTTCCGGTCCCCCCTCTCCCTGTGGGGGAGGGGGTTAGGGGGTGGGGTCATTCTCCTCTCCATACATTTCCCCCATCCCGCCGTGTCGTACCGCGAGCCGCACATGCGCTGGCCGGTCGTCCGCCTGATCGCCGCCCGGGAGTTCCGGGACCAGCTCCGCGACCGGCGGACGCTGTTCATGATCCTCGGCCTGCCCGTCCTGATGTACCCGCTGTTCGTCGGGGTCGGGGTGATGTTCATGACCATCCTGAAGGACAAGCGGCTGGTGATCGGGGTGGTCGGGGCCGACGCCCTGCCCCAACCCCCCGGCGGCGGCACCCCCGACCCGAAGGCCTACCCGCCGCTCTTCGCCGGCGACCGGTTCGCGGACAAGTACGTGGCCGACGGGCCGGCCCCCGACGACCCCGAGTCGGCCGCCGGCGGGGCGCTGGTCGTCAAGCCGCTGGATGCGGCCGACGAGGGGCTGCTGGCGTCCCGCGAGGTGGACGCCATCGTCGCCTTCGACCCGGACACCGCGGCCAAGCTGGAACGCGGGGAGAAGGCGGCGGTCCGAGTGCTCGGGCGGGACGGGGAGGAGAACTCGAAGCTGGCCGTCCGGCGGGTGACGGCGGTGCTCCGGAAGTGGGCCGAGGACGTGAAGGCGGCCAAGTTCGCCCGGGCCGGGCTCCCGCCCGACTACGACCGGCCGGTCGAGGTCCAGGACCCGCAGTCCCGGAAGTCGGCCGAGAAGAAGATCGCCGACGAGATCCGGGACGCCCTGGTCAAGGCCATCCCGCTCCTCCTGGTCATGTGGGTGCTCACCGGGGCGATCCACCCGGCCATCGACATGACCGCCGGGGAGAAGGAACGCGGGACGATGGAGACGCTCCTGATCTCCCCGGCCGAGCGGGGGGAGATCGTCCTCGGGAAGTTCCTGGCGGTGACGGCCCTGGGGTTCGGGACGGGGGTGTGGAACGTCTTCCTGATGGTGGTCGCGGTCGGGGTCGGCCAGTTCTTCTTCCCGTACCCGCTCCTGTCGCTGGGCGGGCTGGCGGCGGGGGTGCTGGCGGCCCTGCCGCTGGCCGCCCTGTTCGCCGCCTGCTGCCTGAGCCTGGGGGTGTTCGCCCGGAGCACGAAGGAGGGGAACTACTACATCGTGCCGCTCTTCTTCCTGGTGCTGCCCTTGGCGTACTGGAGCATGGCCCCGGGGATCGAGCTGGACGGCCGGATGAGCTGGGTGCCGGTGACCAACGCCTGCCTGCTCCAGCAGCGGCTGATGGCGGTCCGGCCGGACCCGTTCCCGTGGGTGCATGTGCCAGCCGTGGTGATCTCGCTGACGGGGTGCATCGGGCTGGCCCTGTGGGCGGCCGTCCGCCAGTTCAACCGGGAGTCGGTGCTGTTCCGGGAGGCCGACGCCGGCGGCCGGAAGCGGGGGTGGAAGGTGTTCGGGAGGAAATCACAGGACCCCACCCCCTAACCCCCTCCCCCGCGGGGGGAGGGGGACCGGAGAAGACGGACCCCTCCCCCGGAGGAGAGGGGGAGAGAAACCCGGGCCGGTTCGGGGGTGTTGCCGCCCCGAAGGGGCGTCCGGGAATAGCCCGGGGCGCCAGCCCCGGGTATGATCGACCCATCCGTTCGGAGCCCCAACGGGGCGACCCGGATTGCGCCGACGGGTCGCCCCGTTGGGGCTCCGGGAAATCAACACGCCGCCCACCCGGGGTTGGCACCCCGGGCTATTCACGGACGCCCCGTCGGGGCGGCAAATCGGACCGGAGGATTCACCATGCCCACGCCGCTCGCCGGGTACACGTCGTACAAGGGCCTGCCGCCGCTGGCCGGGCTCTGCTCGCTCGAAGAGGCCGCCCGGCCCGGCCTGTCGGTCGAGGAGTGCGTCCGCCGGCTGAAGCGGTTCCACTACGCCTTCAAGCGGCTCCATCACATCCTGACGGCCCGGATCACGGCCGAGCCGGTCTACGAGCTGAAGACGGCGTTCGCCCACCACGCCCACCTGTGCGCCGAGCATGCGACGGCGATCCGCACCCGGGTCGGCGAGCTGCGGGAGCCGCCCCTCGGGCTGGACGACGTGCCCCACCCGGCCCTGGAGGCGTTCTTCGACGAACTCCTGGCCGCCCCGACGACGGAGGAACTTCTGGTCGGGCTCTACCGGGCGGCAATGCCAGCCATCGACGCGGCGATGGAGCGCTACACCCGGGACACCCACCCGCTCACCGACGCCCCGACCCTTCGGGTTCTGCGGTTCGCCCTGATGGAGGCGGCCGACATGATCTGGTTCGGGGGCATGGGCATCAACCAACTCGTCGGCGAAGCGGGCGAGGAGAGAATGGGCGACTGGGTTGGTGTGCTGAACCGGCAACTCGACCTCGCGGGCGGACTCGACGGGACGAGTTCCGTAGGTCCGGCTGTGCCGGACGGTCTTTCTTCTCGTCCGGCACAGCCGGACCTACAAGACATCCCCCGCCGCTACTCGAAGACCCCCTACGTCTACGATCCCATCCCGAAGCGGGACGAGCGGTTCACCGACCCGTGGAACCAGGGGGTGAACGCCGAGGCGTTCCTGTACTCGGAGGCGTACCCGCCCCGGGCGAAGGCCCTGATGATGCTCTACAAGCGGCTCCGGGAGATCGACGTGCCCGAGATGATGGCGTCGATCATCAGCCAGACGCCGGGCAAGCCGTGGGGCTACTACCGGGACATGAGCCGGCAGGTCTGGGACGAGGCCCGGCACGCCATGATGGGCGAGGTCGGGTTCGTCGCCCTCGGGGTCGACTGGACCCAGGCCAAAGTCACCTTCAACTGGTCGTACCGGCTGAACACCGAATGCACCCCGCTGGAGCGGCACGGCGTCCTCTACTTCATCGAGCAGGGGCTGATGCCCAAGACCGGCAAGCGGTACGAGTGGGAGGTGGCGAAGGACAGCGGGCTACCGTTGATGGCGACGCTCCAGGACTTCGACTGGGCCGACGAGGTGCTGCACTCGCAGATCGGCCGGCAGTGGTACGTCCCGGAGTTCGGCGGGTTGCAGAAGGCCCTCGACTTCGGCGACGCGGCGTGGTCGAAGATTCTGAGCAACTGGGCGGCGGTGAAGGAGCAGGGGCTGACCAGCCACGCGAACTGGTGGCCGGCGGTGTACGGGCAGGCGTGCGCCGCCGCCGGGGCCGAGCCGGACGTGGCGGTGATGGCGTTCAGCGAGACCTACGAGGGCAAGCGGGCGGATTTAGCGCGGATCGCCGGGGAATGATCGGGTAGGGTGTGTCGAGCGGTCCGGCTCTGCGGACCGCGAGACGCACCATGCGCCCGGTGGTGCGTCTCGCGGACCGCGGACGGTCCGCTCGACGGCACCCTACAACGAGGCGCCCATGAACCGCCGCGACATGCTCCGGGCGTCCGCCGCCGCCGCCTTCTCGGGGGGCTTACGCCCCCCGCTCGCCAGCGCCGAGGAGCCGAAACCGCCCACCCCGGACGAGCGGATTCACAAGTACCTCGCCGGCGAGGTCGAGCGGATCACCAAGAATACCCTAGCCGGCGCCACCACCCGGGCCGAGTGGGAGGCCAAGCGGCCGGAGCTGCGGCGGCAGTTCCTCGACATGGTCGGGCTCGACCCGCTGCCCGAGAAGACGCCGCTGAAGGCGACCGTCACCGGCACCCACGAGGTCGGCGGCGTGGCGATCGAGAAGCTCCACTTCCAGAGCCGGCCCGGGCTGTACGTCACCGGCAACCTGTACCGCCCCAACGCGAGCGGGGGGCGTGAGCCCCCTGATCCGCCATCAGGGGGCTCACGTCCCCCGCTCGCCGGCAAGAAGCTCCCCGCGATCCTCTACGTCTGTGGACACGCCAACAAGGGCCGGGACGGGAACAAGACGGCGTACCAGGACCACCCCCGCTGGTTCGCGTCGAACGGGTACGTCTGCCTGGCCATCGACACGCTCCAGCTCGGCGAGGTCGCCGGCGACCACCACGGGACGTACCGGCTCGGCAAGTGGTGGTGGCACAGCCGCGGCTACACGCCGGCGGGCGTCGAGTGCTGGAACGGTATCCGGGCCCTCGACTACCTCGTCAGCCGGCCGGACGTGGACCCGGACAAGCTCGGCGTCACCGGCATCTCCGGCGGCGGGGCCACGACCGTCTGGGTGGCCGCGGCCGACGACCGGGTGAAGGTCGCTGTCCCCGTGTCCGGGATGAGCGACCTGGAGGACTACGTCTCGAACCAGGTCATCAACGGCCACTGCGACTGCATGTTCGGGTACAACCTGTACCGCTGGGAGTGGTCGACCATCCTCGGGCTGTTCGCCCCGAAGCCGCTGTTGTTCGCCAACAGCGACGCCGACCCGATCTTCCCGATGCCCGGGAACCGGCGGATCGCCGCCCGGCTGCGGAAGCTGTACGAGCTGTTCGGGGCCGCGGACAAGTTCGAGGAGTACGTCTCCCCCGGCGGCCACGCCTACCGGCCGGACCTGCGGAAGGCCGTCTTCGCCTTTATCAACAAGCACCTCAAGGGCGACGCCGGGCCGGTGAAAGATGCCGACTTCCCGCCGATCGAGGGGAAGCTCTTGCGGGCTTTCCCGGAGGACGCGGACCTGCCGAAGGACGCGATCAACGCCACGGTGGACGAGGTGTTCGTGCCGAAGGCGGAGGTGAAGCTCACGGCCGACGCGAAGGACTTCCCGGCGTGGAAGGCGGGGCTGGTGAAGCAGCTCAAGGAGAAGGTGTTTCGTTACCTGCCGCCGGCGACGGGAATGGCCGAAGGCCGCGCCGGTCGTAAAGTCACTGCCGAACTGCCCGAGGCGTTCCGGCCGCCCGAGAGGTTCAACTACGAGGAGCTACACACCGAGTCGGGGATCACGGTCCCGATGTACGGCCGGGAGAAGGGCGGGGCGAAGCGGATTACCCTCGTCATCATGAACCCGGACGACGACCACGCGAAGGAGGTGGCGTTCTGGGCCGGGCGGCATCCCGACGACTCGCTCATCGCTATCTACACCCGCGGCGGCGGGCCGAATCGGTGGACCTGGAAGAACCCGCCGAACACCGTCGAGCGGTCATTCGCCCTGGTCGGGCAGACGGCCGATTCGGGCCGGGTGTGGGATGCGGTGGTCGCGGCTTCGTGCTCCCTGGGCGGCCCGGTCCGGGTCGTCGGGAAGAGGCCGGCCGGGGTAATCGGGGCCTACGCCGCGTTGCTCGGGACGGGCCGTGACGGGTTGAGGCTGTTCGACGAGGTGGTGCTGGTCGACCCGCCGGCCAGCCACCGGGACGGGCCGCATTTCCTCGGGGTGATGAGGGTGCTGGACATCCCCGAAGCGCTCGGGCTGCTCGCCCCGGATGTCGGGCTCACGCTCACCGGCAAGTCCGCGAAGGACCCGGCGTTCGACCGGACGGCGGCGCTGTACAAGCTGGCCGGGGCCGAGGGGAAGTTCAAGCGGGGGTGAGGCCGGGTCGGTCCC
>JAIEQO010000365.1 GCA_019747655.1 Gemmataceae bacterium
CCGCACCCGGGCCGCCGGGTCCGGCCGGCCGGTCGCCGCGTCCTGGACCAGCACGCTCACGTCGACCGGCCCGGCCCGCGGCGGGGTCGGGGCGGTGAACACGGTGATCCGCCACCCGGCCTCGGTCGCCGTGGCCCGGACGGTGCCGCCGTCGCCCCGGGCGTAACCCGCCGGACCGAGCAGCAACCCGCCGCCGACCGCCAGCCCGACCAACAGCCGGGAGTGTCGTATGCCCGTCACTGCCTGGATTCCGGCCATTTCTTGTTGGCCCGCCCCACGCCCGGCGGTTACTCTACCCACCATCCCGGGTCCGTGCGAACCGCACCGAGGAAGCCGCCGATGGCGGGCGTTCTGTTGGCCGACGCCCAGAACCTCTCCGTCCTCGACCCGGCGGGCCCGCCGGCCGAGTCGATCCGCGGGCTGTTCGTCCTCGTCTCCGCCATCACCTTCGGCATCTTTCTGCTGGTCGAGGGGGTGCTGATCTACTCGCTGGTGACGGGCCGCCGGCGGGCCGGGCCGACCGACCCCGAGCCGCCCCAGGTGTACGGCAGCAAGCCGATCGAGATCGCCTGGACGGCCGGCCCGGCGCTGGTAGTGTTCGTCCTCATCCTGCTCGTCGGCCGGGTCATCTGGGAGATCCAGCCCAACCCGGACCGGCCGCCGCCCGGGGCCGAGCCGCTGCGGGTCACGGTTGTCGGCCACCAGTGGTGGTGGGAGTACCGGTACGAGTCGTACAACGGCCGCGAGCTGGGCTTCGTCACCGCCAACGAGCTGCACATCCCGACCGGCGAGGTCGGGACGCCCCGGCCGGTCTACCTGACCCTCCAGTCGGCCGACGTGTGCCACAGCTTCTGGGTGCCGCGGCTGGGCGGGAAGACCGACCTGCTGCCGGGCCGGACCAACCAGATGTGGATTCAGACCGACGAGCCGGGGGTGTACCTCGGGCAGTGCGCCGAATACTGCGGCACCCAGCACGCCCACATGCTCCTGCGGGTGGTGGCCGAGCCGCCGGCCGCGTTCGAGAAGTGGCTGGCCGCCGAGGCCGCCCCGGCGGCCGACGACCCGGCCGGGCGGGCGGGGAAGGCCGAGTTCCTGTCGCTCTCGTGCGTCAACTGCCACACCATCCGCGGCACGACCGCGCGGGGGACGTTCGGCCCGGACCTGACGCACCTGATGGCCCGGCAGACGCTCGCCGCCGGGACGACCCCGAACAGCCCGGCCGACCTCCGCCGGTGGGTCAACAACCCCCAGCAGGCGAAGCCCGGGTGCCTGATGCCGGCCTTCGCCCTGACCGACAGGAACCTGACCCTGGCGGTCGATTACCTGGAAACGCTCCGCTGAGTCTTCAAGTCATCAGGTCGTCAAGTCCTCAAGTTGGGGCGGACGGCTCGGGGTTTCCGACTTGAAGACCTGACGACTTGATGACTTGACGACGAGGGAAGTCGATGGCGACGGCCGAGATCGAACCCGCCGCCCTGCCGGCCGCCGAGAGCCGGCCGCCGTGGACGGCCGTGCTCCACGAGTGGGTGGTGACGGTCGACCACAAGAAGATCGGCATCCTCTACGTCCTGATGGCCGTCGGGTTCATCCTCGTGGCCGGGGCGGCGGCCGTCATGATGCGGCTGCAACTGTGGGCCCCGAACCTGGCCCTGGTGCCGCCGACCACGTTCAACCAGTTCTTCACCCTGCACGGCACCACGATGGTCTTCTTCGTGGGCATGCCGCTGCTCATCGGCATCGCCAACTTCGCCGTCCCGCTGATGATCGGGGCCCGGGACATGGCCTTCCCCCGGCTCAACGCCTTCGGTTTTTGGGCGACGCTCTTCGGCGGGCTGCTGGTGTACTTCAGCCTGGTCGTCCCGGGCGGCCCGCCGACGATCGGCTGGTTCGCCTACGCCCCGCTGACCGAAAACTCGTTCGCCCGCGGCCCGGGCGTCGACTGCTGGGCGCTCGGGCTGATCGTCAGCGGGCTCGGCACGACCACCGCGGCGATCAACTTCATCGTCACCATCCTGAGCCTCCGCTGCCCGGGGATGACCCTCCGCAAGGTGCCGTTCTTCGTCTGGGTGATGTTCTGGACCTCGGTCCAGATTCTGGTCGTGATGCCGCCCTTGACCGCGGCCCTGACGATGCTCGAGTTCGACCGCCAGCTCGGGGCCCACTTCTTCGACACCCAGGCCGGCGGGTCGGCCTACCTGTGGCAGCACCTGTTCTGGTTCTTCGGCCACCCGGAGGTGTACATCCTGGTCCTGCCGGCGTTCGGGATGATCTCCGAGGTCGTCCCGGTGTTCAGCCGGAAGGTGCTGTTCGGGTACGAGTTCATGGCCGCCGCCACGGCCGCGATCGCGTTCATCAGCCTCGGGGTGTGGGCCCACCACATGTTCGCCGTCGGGATGAGCCGGGCCCTGGACCTGTTCTTCGCCGCCGCGAGCATGCTGGTCAGCATCCCGACCGGGATCAAGCTGTTCAACTGGCTGGCCACCGTCTACGGCGGGAAGCTCGTCCTCAAGTCGCCGATGCTGTTCGCCCTCGGGTTCCTGTCGATGTTCGTGATCGGCGGGCTGACCGGGATCATCCTGGCCTGCGCCCCGGTCGACCTCCAGGTGACGGACACCTACTTCGTGGTCGGCCACTTCCACTGGGTGTTGATCGGCGGGACGGTGTTCGGCATCTTTTCCGCCATCCACTACTGGTACCCGAAGGCGACCGGCCGGATGCTGTCGGAGCGGCTGGCCAAGTGGCAGTTCTGGCTGCTCTTCCTCGGGTTCATCCTGACCTTCGCCCCGATGCACGTGGCGGGCATCCTGGGGATGCCGCGGCGGATTTACACCTACGGCCCGGGCCGCGGGTGGGAGCTGTGGAACCAGCTCGCCACCCTCGGGGCCCTGCTCCAGGCCCCGAGCTACCTGATCTTCGCGTACAACATCGTGACCTCGCTGTGGAAGGGGAAGGTCGCCGGCGACGACCCGTGGGACGCCTGGACGCTGGAGTGGGCGACGACCTCGCCCCCGCCGGCGTACAACTTCGCCGTCGTGCCGACGGTCAAGAGCCGCCGCCCGCTGTGGGACCTGAAGCACCCGGACGACCCGGACTGGAAGTACGAGTAAAGAAGAGAAAGTTAACCACAGAGTCACAGAGATCACAGAGCAGCCCCGAGCCGAGGAATATTTGTTCGGAATGAATCCGAATTTTCCGCTCGGTGTCCTCTGTGACTCTGTGGTGAATCTTCCGTCTTTATCAACCTGGGGTGTGTTGTGACCGACCTGTCCCCCCCGCCGCCGGAGGTGCTGCCCGAGTCGGCGGCCGCGCCCCCGGACCACACCGCCGGGGTGGAGGGCCGGCCGGAGCCGCACAAGGCCGGGATGGTCTGCTTCCTGGTGTCGGAGGCGGCCTTCTTCAGCACCCTCATCATGGCCTACGTGATCTTCCTGCGGCACGGGTCGGCCGGGCCGACCCCGGACGAGGCGTTGTCGCTACCGCTGGTGCTGGGGAATACCGCGTGCCTGCTGGCGAGTAGCGCGACGGTCCACCTGGCCGAGCGGTCGCTGCGGAAGGGGAACGTGGGGGCGTTCCGGCTCTTGTGGGCGGCGACGATCCTCCTCGGGGTGCTGTTCCTGGTCGGCACGGCGGTCGAGTGGCGGGGGCTGATCCGCGACCACGGGCTCACTATTGGCGTGAACCTGTTCGGCACCACCTACTACACCCTGGTCGGGTTCCACGCCTTCCACGTCACCCTCGGGGTGCTGGCCCTGGCGGCGGTGCTGGGGGTGTCGGCCCGGGGCCTCTTGCCCGGGACGGCCCCGCTGCCGGTCACGCTGGTCGGCTGGTACTGGCATTTTGTCGATGTCGTCTGGGTGGTGGTGTTCCTGGTCGTCTACGTCCTGGGGCGGTGAGCCATGACCGACCCCGGCCGCCCGACGATCGAGTCCCCGAAGCCGACGGTGTGGCCGCTGGTCGTGGCCCTCGGCCTGGTCCTGGCCGGGGCCGGTGCCGCCCTCGGGACGGTCGCGTTCCTGGCCCTCGGCGGGGTGATGTTCGTCGTCGCCCTGTGGAGCTGGCTGGCCGAGCTGCTGCCCGGCCGGGGGACGGAGGCCGAGCCGGTCGCGGGTCCGTCACCGGCACCGGTCGCAGCCCGTCCGGGGACGGTCGAGCAACTCGGCCCGGGGATGGCCGGATACCGGATGCGGCTGCCGGAGAAGGTCTACCCGATCTCGGCCGGGCTCAAGGGCGGGCTGGCCGGCGGGCTGGCGATGCCGGTCCCGGCCCTGCTCTGGGGCGTCCTGAGCGGCCACGGCCTGTGGTTCCCGGTGAACCTGTTGGCCGGGCTCGCCCTGCCCGGTATCGACGAGCTGTCGGTCGCCGAGCTGGAGCAGTTCCGGCCGACGCTGTTCGCCGTCGGGGTGGTCATCCACGCCGCCATCTCCGCGGTCGTCGGGCTGGTGTACGGGGTGCTCCTGCCGACCATCCCCCGGTCGCCGCGGTGGCAGCTCCTGGTCGGCGGGGTGGTGATCCCGCTGATCTGGACCGGGGCCAGCTACGGGCTGATGGGGGTGGCAAACCCGGTCCTCCGGCACTACGTGGACTGGGCCTGGTTCGCGGTCTCCCAGTTCGTGTTCGGGCTGGTGGCCGCGGCCGTGGTGGTGCGGTCGGAGAAGGTCATCGTCCCGCCGGCCGGGACGGGCGGGGCCGCCCCGCCGCCGACCCCGGGGGAAGGAGGACGGCCGTGACGCGCCGACCGTCGCTCCCGACGCTCGCCCTGTTGCTCCTCGCGGGAGGCTGCACCCCGCCGGGGAAGCCGGCCCCGCCGGGTCCGAGCCGGCCGGCCGACGTGACCGACTTCCGCACCCTGTTCGCGGCCAACTGTGTCGGCTGCCACGGGGCCGACGGCCCCCTCGGCCCGGGGCCGCCCTTGAACGACCCGCTGTTCCTCCGGATCGTGCCGGATGCGGAGTTGTTGCAGGTCATCACCAACGGCCGGCCGGGCACCCCGATGCCGGCGTTCGACCACACGAAGGGCGGCCCGCTGACCACGCAACAGGTGAAGATCATCGCCGCGGGGCTGAAGCCGGCCTGGGGCAAGCCGGGCACGTCGGGCGACCCGCCGGGGTACGCCCTCGCTCCCGGCGACGCGGCCCGCGGGGCGGCGGTGTTCGCCCGGGCGTGTGCCGGCTGCCACGGCGACCGCGGGCAGGGCGGCGGGTCGGTCGACGGCCGGCCGGTCGGGGCGGTCAACGACCCGGCCTTCCTGGCCCTCTGCTCGGACCAGGTGTTGCGGCGGTACGTCATCACCGGCCGGCCCGACCTGGGGATGCCGGACTACGCCGGCAAGGCCGGCCGGCCGGCCGACTTCCGGCCGCTCGACGCCCGGGACGTGGCCGACCTCACGGCCCTACTAGCGTCGTGGCGACAGCCGCCCGCCGCGAAATGACACCCCGTTGTCGTGCGACCGGAGCCGTCCGATGTCCGAACCATCACCCCCTGAGCCGCAGCCCGGGCCGGCCCGGCGGTCGGTGCTCCTGTGGCTGGCCGGCGGGG
>JAIEQO010000789.1 GCA_019747655.1 Gemmataceae bacterium
CGGTTCCCGCCGGAGGAGTGCCGGAACTACTTCCGCCACCGCGGGTACGCCGCTACACCCTCCTGAAGTCTGCTCTAGCCGCCGGAACCGCCCGCGGCATTACAACTCACCCCGGACTCGGGGCCGGCTTTCGCCGCCGGAGATGGTACGGGACGGGGTGCGGCCGGACGGGGGAGGGGGATCGCCGGCCCCGGAAGTCGGGCCGGGGTGGGGCCGGCCGCCGGGGCGGCCGGCGTCACGCGGCCGGGCCGTCCTTCGACCGGTTGACGTGGAACACCCGCACCCGGCCGCCGGGCAACAGCTCGTACCCGACGAGCAGCGGCGGGTGGAACCAAACCCGCCGCCCGGGGCCGCGGGACTCTCCGAGGGTCCACGGGTCGGCCGCCAGCCGGCGGTTGATCGCCTCGACGCACCGGGCGATGGCCTCCCGGACGGCCGGGTCCGGCTCGGCGACGTACAGGTCGGCCAGCCGGTCGAGGATCGCGTCCTCCCACTCGACCATTACTTCATCCCCTCTTCGAGCTTCCGGAGCCGCTCCTCGACCTCGGCCGCCGGGACCCACTTCCCCTCCCGCATCCGGCGGTCGATCTCCTCGTCGGACGGCCAGTCGTCTACGTAGTAGTTCCCGGACCGGGGGTACTGGGTGAACTTGCCGACCGGCTTGCCGGACGGGTCGACCACCTCGACCGTGCCGCCGGCGGCCAGGAACTGCTCCAGCGTCGGCCCGTCGATCACGAGCTTGCTCATGGCGGTGTCCTCCAAACGGGATTGTACCACGGCCGGCCGCGACCCCACCACCGGGGAACGGTGGCGGGGTAGGGTTACGGGGTCGTCGGGCCGGGCGGGGCCGGCGGCGGGTTCGGGCGGGTGACCCGGACCAACAGGCCGACCAGCGATGGGAGGGCCGAAACGGCGACGTGGATGCGGTCGGCGAGCGGCTGGAAGTCGTCGTCCGTGTAAGTGACGATACCGGCGTGGTTCGGCTGGCGGCGGTGCAGCTTGTGGTAGTCCCACCGGTTGTTGGTGAGCACGGCCCGGCCGAGCTGGGTCGCCGGGGCCAGGACGAGCGGGTCGCGAATGCCCTGGCCGGCCCGCCCGTCGTCCCGGGCCGTGAGGACATCGTGCCCGAGCGCCCGGAGGGCGTCGGCCAGCGAGAAGCGGACGTGCTCGTCGGCGTACAGGGCGGCCACCGGGGTTACTCGTCGTCGTCCGAGTTGTTCCGGCGGATGGCGTCCTCGACCTCCTGCCGGTGGGCGGCGTAGTACGCCCAGGCGGCGTCCAGCTCCTGCTGGGTCAGGGTCGGGTAGTTCCGGAGCAGGTCGCGGTCGGACACGCCGCGCTGCTTCTGCTCGACCATCATGAAGACGGCGATGCGGGACCGGCCGATGCAGGCCTGCCCGCCGATCACACCCGGGGTCTTCTGGATCAGCGGCTCGTCGGCGTCGGTCGCGGTCATGGCGGTGCCCTCCGGTCGGGATTGTACCACGCCCGGCCGCGACCCCACCACCGGTAAACGGCGGGGCCCGCCGGCGGGCGGGCCGGCGGGCCCCGGGTGATCGTCGGCGTGGTAGGTCAGGCTTCGGGGGCGGCCGCGACGGCCGCTTCGAGCAGCCGGGCGGCGAGGTCGGCCGGGCGGACCGGTGGTCCGTTGGCACTGGCCCGCTCGGCCAGCCGGGCCAGCTTGTCGAGCGTCCCCGCGGCGACCGGGACGGAGACCGTCCCCGTCCGCAGCTCGGCCACCGCCCGGGCCAGCCGGGCGGCCCCGAACGCCCCCCCGCCGGCGTCCGGCACCTCGCCGATCACCCGGGCCCCGAGCTTCGCCGCAATGGCGTTGACGTTGTCGGCCATCACCTCACCCCGCCGGTTCCGGCAACGGGAACGGCCCGGGTCAGCCGTCCAGCCAGTTCTCGAACCGTAGGCCGGGGAACTGCTCGAAGTCCCGCTTGTTGGCGGTCAGGAGTAGGGCGTTGTGGGCGACGGCGATCGCCGCCACCTTCTTGTCGCTCGCCTTCACCCGGACGGCCGAGTACGAGGTGAACAGGTCGGCCGCCGCGTCGTTGAACAGCGCGACGGCGAACCCGCGGAGGAAGTCGAGCAGCCTGGCCAGGTCGCGGTACGGGGCCACCTGCCGGCGGGGCTGCCGCTCCTTGGCGATGGCCGACAGCCACCCCCGCATCTGCTCCTCGACGTTGGCCACCGTCGTCCCGACGACCTCGCCCCCGGCGGCCGCCCGGTCGAGCCGGGCGGCCAGCCGGACTGCCCGCTCACTGCCCGTGTATTTGAGGGCGGTGAGGTGGTCGGAGTCGAGGGCGATCACGCGGCCGCCCCCTCGTCCAGGGCCCGCTGCTCGGCCGCCCGCATGGCCTCGATCTCGGCGTCGACCTGCCGCATGAACTCGCTGCCGTCGAACATGCCGACCACGGACCGCCAGTCGCGGGTGGCCGGGATCACGTCGGCGGACGCCGTCAGGGCGGCGACCTGCCGCTCCAGGGCGGCTAGCCGCTCGGCCACGGCTTCGAGGGTGAGTTCCGTCACGGCGGGCTCCGGGGGGAGTAATCGCGGCCGGGGTATTCTACCACCCGGCGGGAGTCGGTCGCAACAACGGCCGGGGCCCGCCGGCGGGCGGCCGGCGGGCCGTGGGTGGTGTGGCCGGTGGCGACCGGCTACGGCTTTCGCCGATAGCCGTCGTCGCCGCCCTCCTCGTCGTCCCCGTCGTCCTCGCGGTCGCGGCCGAGGTCGATCCGCTTCGTCTTCACGCGTTGCGTTCGCGGGTTCCAGACCTTGAACGCCCCGACGCCGCGGACGCGGCGGACTTCGCTCCGGAGCGGGTACTCGACCCCGTCGATCATCCCGACGGTGAACCCGTCCACGCTCAGGATCACGTCGCCCGACTCCAACCCTGCCCGCCAGGCCGGCGACCCCTCGACCACGAACTGGACGACGGCCCCCTTCTTGGTCGACTTCACCCCCACCCCCAGCTTGCTCTTCCGCCCCTCCTCGATCAACGCCGGCACGGCGTCCGGCGGCTGCCCGCGGGCAGCCACCCCGACGCACCCCAGCAACACCACCGCCGAGACGAGGATACGCCTTTGGCTCATGGGAGGCTCCGGTTGGGTGTTCTCGTGTGCCGCTCCTTACGGCTTCGGCTTGTCGATGCTCTCGACCGTCACCCCCCCGAGGGTGACGTGGACCGTCTGCCCGGGGTGTTGGAAGCACGCCTTGGCCACCCGGACCTGGCCGTTCGGCAGGGTCGCCTTCACCTCGACGCACACCTCGATCGCCCCGGGGTACCAGGCGACGGTGTCGGTCCGGACCTCGCCGGTCTGGTGGAGCGGGGCCCCGCCGACCGTCACCACGGCGTCCGCCGGGACGTGGATGATCAGCCGGCCCGCCGGGTAGTGCCAGTGGCACACCGGGGGGCAACACACCACCGACGACCGGCACCGCCGGCCGCACGCCGAGGCGTCGGCCGCCGCCACCGCGACGGCCAGCGCCGCCAGGACCAGGTACTTGGCCAGCCTCATGGGCGACCCTCCTGTTGAGAACTCCGAACACCGCCGGGGCGCGCGACGGCCCCCGGCCCGGCCCGCCCCGTGCGGGCCGGTGATCGCGCCCCCGACCGGTACACCGGCCGGGTCGTGATGTCGTTTTCGGTCTGCCGAAGCGACCCGAGCGGCGGGGTGGGCACCGCTCACTCGACGCGGACGATGATGAGGGCGAAGAAGCCGTCGCCCACCCCGGCCCTCATCCGGAATGGCTCGACCTTGAACTTGAACTGCTGGGTCTTGCGGACCCGCAGCTCCACGATCGCCAGGTTGGTGTCGTCCTCGTCCCGGCCGACCTCCTTGCCGTCCGCGTCGTCCACCTTCAGGTCGATGTCCTTGATCCGGTTGTCGTCCCCGACCGCGTACACATGGTACGTCGCCCCGGCATCCAGGGTCATCGTCTGGGACTTCGTCTGCCCCTTCTTGACCGCGTCGACCATCATGAACAGCACCTGGTTGTCGTCGCCCTCTTCCTTGGCGACGATCGTGAGGGCACGCTTCAGCACGGGCAGGGTCGTGACCGGGTCGGCCGATGCCGGAGCGGCGACCACACCGGTCGCGGCGACGGCGACGGCGGCGAGCCGGAACAGGTCGGTCAGCATCGGTGGGCGTCCTTTTGGGGAAACAGGGGGCGTGCGGCCCCGGGGCCCGGTCGCCGGGCCTGGGGTGGTTCGGGAAGTTGTGGTGTGTGTCTACTTCATGCCGGCAGCCGTACTGGCCGCTGTCGGGCGTCTACCACCGCCAGTTCAGGAAGTCGGCCTTCGAGTCGACCCGGCCGATCCGGGTCCAGGCAGCCGGCCCGGGGGTCAGCGGCCGGGCCTCGACCGGGCTACCGTGCCGGCCGGGCTCCCAGTGAACGATCCGGTCCGCCCAGATCACCTGCTGGTGCGTGACCGGGGAGGCCCACCGGCCGTACCGCTCCCACGAGCCGTCCCCGTCGGCCGGGCGGGAGGCCACGCCCCCGTCGTAGTCCCAGAAATACAGCCGGTCGCCGACCCCGAGGATGGCGGACTCATGGACCGGCACGCGGCCGGCCGACCGCCACTGCCCCGGGCCGTTGGCCGGCCGGGCCCAGAGGTTGAGGCCGGTGCCTAGCACGAACAGCCGGTCCCCGGCCGCGGCGAACCGCCAGTCCCCGCCGAGGTCTGCCGCCGGCATCGGGCCGAGCGGCCGCCAGTCGTGGGCGCCCGGATCGACAGGGCGGGCCAGCACCTCCCGGTCGGTCGCCGCGAACAAGTGCCGGTCGGTCGCGGCGAGCCGCTGGAGCCCGGCGGGCTCCGGGCCGACACGCTTCCAGCCGATGAACCCGCCGCGGGCGTCCCGGGCGAACAAGTGGCCGTCCCGGGCGAG
Organism: Gemmataceae bacterium; assembly: GCA_019747655.1. Classification (GTDB taxonomy): domain Bacteria; phylum Planctomycetota; class Planctomycetia; order Gemmatales; family Gemmataceae; genus Urbifossiella. The sequence goes on from JAIEQO010000789.1 coordinate 4,896, forward strand.
GTACAGGTAGCGGGCGTTGGCGGCGACCGTCGCGGACCACCCGGGCATGATCAGCTCCGGGCCGCCGTAGGGCGTGCCGTCCAGGTGGAACCGGGTGAACTCGGCAGCCGCCCGGTCGTCCGCCGGGAGAGCGTCGAACGCCGCCCGCAATCTCAGCTCGCGGATCGGCACTTCGAACCACTCCATCCGGCCGGGTAAACCCGTCCGGACACGGATGACATCTACGTCCGCTCCCTTCCAGTCGCCGGTGCCGGAAGCGTCCAGCCGGGCCACCAACACTCGCGACAGGACGCAAAATCGCATCTGGGCCCGGGGCGGCTTCTTCCCGCCCAGCCACGGCCGCTTCCCCTCCCAGTGGACGTACACCTCGCTCCCGTCGGCCCGGGTGTGCGTCACGACGGGCTCGTCCCCGAGCAATTTGCCCAACGCTGCGGTCAGTTTGGGCAACACCTCGGCGTGCAGGATACGGAGGTTCTGAGCCTGCAACGTCTCTCGCTCGACGACTCGGGCTGGCTCGATCACGGGCGGCGGGGCCTGGGCCGCATCCGGCTCCCGCGTCGCCGCCCAGCCGGCCAGGCCGACGCCGCCGAGGGTCAGCCCGGCCAGCAGCACCGCGGCCGCCTTGCCGAACGCCGGCCCCGGGACCGCCCGCGTCCAGGC
>JAIEQO010000157.1 GCA_019747655.1 Gemmataceae bacterium
TGGCGGCGCTACTGGCCGGGGTCGTTGGGACCTCGGTCGGGCTGGCCGAGGCCCGGCGGCAGGAGGCGGCCGCCCGGGCCGAGCGGGACGAGAAGGAGCAGGCCCGGCGGGCCGAGGCCGACCGGGCCGAGGGCGAGCGGCAGGCCCGGGAGGACGCCGAGCGGGCGGCCGCGGCCGAGAAGGCGGCCGGGGAGTTGGCCCGGCGGCGGTTGGCCCAGGTCCAGAGGGGCGTCGACCTGCTCGGGTCGGTGTTCGCCGCCCTCGACCCCTACGAGGTCCGGGCCGGCGACCGGCCGTTGGAGGTGGCCCTCGCCGACCACCTCGTTCGGGCCGCGGGCCAGTTGGACGGGGAGACGGTCGGCGACCCGGCGGAGGTGGCTGCCCTCCAAGAGCGGCTCGGGGTCTCCCTCCTCGGGCTCGGGTTCGCGGACCGGGCCGTCCCGCTCCTGGAGAAGGCCCGGGCGGCCCTCGCCGCGGCCGGCCCGGACCACCCGGACGCCCTCCGGTGTCTGAGCAACCTGGCCCGCGCCTACCGCGGGGCCGGCCGCGACACGGACGCCGTCCGGGCCGGGGAGGAGTGCCACCGGCAGGCCCGCGAGCGACTCGGGGCTGACGCCGACCTGACCCTGACCACCCTCTCCAACCTGATCCCGGCCTACGTCCGTGCCGGCCGGCCGGGCGACGCCGTCAAGGCCGGGGAGGACTACTTCCGCATCGCCCGCGGGAAGTACGGGCCCAGCCACCCCGAGCTGTTGATCGCCCGGGGCGAACTGGTCCACGCCTACCTGGCCGCCGGCCGGGCGGCGGACGCCGTCCGGGCCGCCGAGGACCACCTGCCGGCGGTCCGGGCGGCCGTCGGGCCGGACCACCCGTCGGCGCGGTCCGCCCTCAACGCCCTGGCCAACGCCTACCGGGCGGTCGGCCGGCCGGCCGACGCCGGCCGGCTGTTCGGGGAGTCGCTGACCCGGACCCGGGCCCGGCGGGGGCCCGACCACCCGGACGCTCTGACCGCCGCGGCCAACGTGGCGGTCGTGGCGATCGAGGCCGGGCGGGAGCGGGAGGCGGTCCCGCACCTGGAAGATGTCCTCCGCCGGCGGCGGGCCAAACTCGGCCCGGATCACCCGGACACGCTGAACGGCATGGTCACCCTGACCGACGCTTACCGGCGGGTCGGACGGGTGGACGAGGCCGTCCGGGTCGGCGAGGAGTGCGTGGCCCGGTCACGGGAGGCGTTCGGCCCGGACCACCCTGAGCTGGCGCGCGGGGCGAACAACCTGGCGGCGGCCTACATCGCGGCCGGCCGGGCGGCGGACGCCGTCCCGCTGCTCGAAGAGGCCCACCGCATCCAGGCGGCGGTCCACGCCCCCGATCATCCGGATGTGCTCCAGAGCCTGTCCAACCTGGCCGGCGGGTACGGACGGTCGGGCCGGCCGGCGGACGCCGTGCGGGTCGGCGAGGAGGCCGTCCGGCGGCTGAGGGCGGCCGTCGGCCGCGGGCACCCGGACACCGCCGACGCCCTCGCCGACCTCGGGAAGTCGTACCTGGCCCTCGGCCAACGGGCCAAGGCGACCTCCGTGTACGCGGAGGCCGCGGCCGCCCACCGGTCCCGGCTCCCGGCCGGCTCCCCGGGGCTCACCCGGGTGCTCGCCCAGGCCGGGTCGGACCTCGTCGCCGCCGGGGAGTTCGCGGCGGCCGAGCCGTACCTGCGGGAAAGCCTAGCCGCCCGGGAGAAGAACGCGCCGAACGACCCGCGGACCGCGCTCGCCCGGTCCCAGCTCGGCGCGAGCCTGCTCGGGCAAGGGAAGCACGCGGAGGCCGAGCCGCTGCTGCTGGCCGGCTACGAGGGGGTCCGGGAGCGTGCGCGGGCGATCCCCCCGGAACTCCGGGCCATTCGGCTGGCGGAGGCGGTCGACCGGCTGGTCGAGCTGTACGAGGCGCTCGGCCGGCCGGACGAGGCCGCGAGGTGGCGGGCCGAGCGGGCGAAGTACCCGTTCGTCGCCCCGCCCCCGCGGGAGGCCGGGACGAAGCCGCCGGGCCGGTAGCGGTCACCGCCGGCCACGGGTCCGCTCGGGGGCGGACGATCCCCCGCCGCCGACGGTCGGCTGACCAGAATGAATGGGCGAGGCGGGATTTGAACCCGCACGCCCCTCGCGGGGCCGCGGATTTTAAGTCCGCTGTGTCTGCCGTTCCACCACTCGCCCGTGGGGTAGCGGCATGATGGCACGCCCGGCCGTCGCCGACAAGGGGTCAGGCCAGGACATCCACCAGCCGCCGGACGTTGGCCGCCCCGAGCCGGCTGACCAGCCCGCGGACGGCCTCCAGGTCGTCCAGCCGGACCGACCCGCCGGTCCCCGCCCCGGCCGCCTTCCGCGGCCGCCCGGCCCCGCGGGCCCTCCCGCCCCCGAGCCCGCCGAGCCGGCCCTTCTTCATGTTCGACTTGTAGTTCGAGATGATGATCCGGGACAGCTCCTTGCCGTGCTTCTCCTGGACGTACGCCTGAATCGCCCGGGGCTTGGCGTTCGCCCCCAGGGCCGCGAGGGCGTCCCGGACCATGTCCGCCTGGCTGACCGTACCGTCGCCGTTCTCGGCCGCCTTCGCCCGCGCCATATCACGCCCCCCGCTGTTATGCCCGGTGTGAGGTGGTCCAACTCATGATGATGTAGCACGGGGTATCAGATGTGTGAAGCCGGGCCGTACCATTTTGCCCAGCCGTTAGCGTCACGGCGGTGTTACATCCGGCCGCCCGCCGCGGAGGGCGTCGGCGTCCGGCAGGTCGGCCAGGGCGTTCAGCCCGAACGCCCGGAGGAACTGGCGGGTGGTGGCGTACAGCGGCGGGCGGCCGAGCGACTGGTCCCGCCCGGCCGTCCGGACCAGCCCCTTCTCCATCAGCACGCGGATGAGTTCCCCGCAGCCGACGCCCCGGACCCGCTCGACCTCGGCCCGGGTGACGGGCTGGCGGTAGGCGACCACGGCCAGCGTCTCCAGGGCGGCCGGGGCCAGCCGGACCTCGTGCCCGGCCCGCCGCAGCCGGACCAGCCACGGGTGGTACGCCGGGCGGGTCAGGAGCTGATACCCGCCGGCCAGCTCCCCGACGGCGAACGCCGACCCGTCGGCGTCGAGCAGCTCGGTGAGGCGGGCGACCAGGGCCCGGGCCTCGGCGGCGTCGGCGAGCCCGCACACGTCGGCCAGCCGGCGGGCGGTCAGCGGCTCGTCGGCGGCCATCAGGGCGGTCTCGACCCGGGCCAGCTTCGGGTCGCGGGCGAGCGGGTCGGCCGGGGGCGGGGCCGGCGGGTCGGGCCGGTGCCGCAGGGCGAGCGGCAGGACGGCGTTCCCGGGCCGGAGGTGAGACGGCCGCAGGGCGGCCGGGCCGAGTCGAGACGGCGGACGGAGCATGGGCCGGACCTCCGGTGAGCGGTCGGTGACATTATCCCGGGCCGTCTTCCATTTTGCCCGTCTCCTTTTACCTTTACCCTTCCCCGGAGGGTCGCCGTGCCGCCGCTCTGGTCCGAGTACCTGCCCCACCCGTGGGACCTGGTCGCCGCCGGGGTCACGGCCGCGGCCCTGATCTTCGCGTTCGTCGGGGCGTCGGCCTTCCTGGCCATCTGGGCCGAGCGGAAGGTGTCCGGGCGGATGCAGGACCGGCTTGGCCCGACCCGGGTGGGGCCGCTCGGGCTGTTGCAGTCGCTGGCCGACGGGATCAAACTCGTCAGCAAAGAAGATCACGCCCCAGCCGGGGCCGACCGGTTCCTGTTCCGGCTGGCCCCGTACCTGGCGTTCTGCGCCAGCTTCTGCGGGTTCCTGGCCCTGCCGTTCGGGGCCGGGGTGGTGGGCCAGCCGCTCGGGGTGGCCGCGTTCTTCGTCCTGGCGGTGCTGTCGGCCGAGGTGTTCGGGGTGGTCCTGGCCGGGTACGCCTCGGCCAGCAAGTGGTCGCTCTTCGGCGGTGTCCGGGAGGCGGCTCAGGTGGTCAGCTACGAGGTCCCGCGGGCCCTGTGCGTGGTGGTGCCGGTGTGCGTGGCCGGGACGCTCGACCTGAACGCGGTCGGCAACCAGCAGGCCGGGTGGGTGTGGAACTGGAACCTGTTCCACGACCCGTTCACGTTCCTGGCGTTCGTTATCTTCTTCATCACCGCCACGGCCAGTTGCAAGCGGGCCCCGTTCGACCTGGCCGAGGCGGAAAGCGAGCTGGTGGCCGGGTTCCACACCGAGTACAGCGGCTTCCGGTGGTCGGTGTTCTTCCTGGCCGAGTACGGCAGCATGTTCGCCGTCAGCGGGCTGGCCGCCCTTCTCTTCCTCGGCGGCTGGCACACCGGGTTCCTGCCGTTCGAGCCGACGGCCGAATGGGGCTTCTGGGCCGGGGCGGTGGTGAACGTGGCGGCGTTCATCGGCAAGTGTTGGGCGCTGGTGTTGGTGATGATGTGGATGCGCTGGTCGCTGCCGCGGCTCCGCATCGACCAGGTGATGATGACCTGCCTCCAATACTTCCTGCCGATCAGTTGCGTGCTCCTGGTCGGTGTCTGCCTGTGGCAGCTCCTGGCCCCGGCGTGGCTGACGGCCGCGACCCGCTACGTCCTGGCCTTCGGGTCGGCGACGGGCCTCGTCGTGATGCTGGCCTACGCCTTCCGGGCCCCGCCGGGGGACGCCGGGCCGGGCCGGCTGCCCGGAGCCTGGGCCGGCCGCCCGACCCCGCTGACCGCCGGGCGGAAATAGCCCCGGCCGGTTGCACCCCGGCCGGCCGCCGCGTATCACTGACCGGACCTCCCCGGGCCGCCGATGAGCCTCGATGTCGCCCTGTTCGCCGTGCTTGCCGCCGTCACCGCCGGCTCGGCCGTCGGGGTGGTGGTGTCCCGGAACGTGGTCCGGGCGGCGGTGTGGCTGTTGTTCACGCTCGTCGGGGTGTCGCTCCTGTACTTCCTGCTCGGGGCCGAGTTCGTCGGGGCGGCCCAGCTCATCGTGTACGTCGGCGGGACGCTGGTGCTGGTGGTCTTCGGCGTGATGCTGACGGCCCAGGGGCCGTTGCAGTCACTGCGGACCCGGCCGGCCGAGTGGGCCGTCGGCGGGGTGCTCGGGGCGGCCCTGTTCGGGCTCCTGGCGGCGGTCGTGTCCGGGGCGACCGGCACCCCCGGCGACGACAAGCCCCTGCCAGGGGCAGGCCCGCTTGGCCTCGGGTTCCTGGGCGTCACCAACACCCCGGTCGCGTACCTCCTGCCGTTCGAGATCGTCTCGGTCCACCTGCTGGTCGTGCTAATCGGGGCGGCGTACCTGGCCCGGGCCAAGCGGCGGGCGAAGCCATGACCGAACTCGGCCTGACCCCGTTCCTGGTCCTGTCGGCGTTCCTGTTCGCCTGCGGGGTGGTCTGCGTGGCCGCCCGGCGGAACGCGATCGGCGTCTTGATGGGCGTCGAGCTGATCCTGAACGCGGCCAACCTGAACTTCGTCGCCTTCGCCCGGTTCAACCCGGCGTTCCGGCTGGAAGGGCAGGTATTCGCCCTGCTGGTGGTGGTGCTGGCGGCGGCCGAGGCGGCGGTCGCCCTGGCCATCATCCTGAACTTCTACAACAA
>JAIEQO010000410.1 GCA_019747655.1 Gemmataceae bacterium
TCAAGAGCGTCCGGCTGACCATCAGCACCCGGGTGCTGCGGCTGGCGGCCGGGATGGCCGACGGCCGGGCGTTCGACACCACCGACCTGTACTGACCCGGGCCGGGCGGCCTGTTCTTCCACCCTGGAGTGTGCTGACGTGATCCGCCGATGCATCCTGACCGTCGCCCTGCTGGCCGCCGTCTTGGTGGCCGCCGGGTGTGACGACGCCAACAAGGCGGGCCCGACCGGCCCGCAAGAGACGATCAAGCGTGGGGGGAAGAAGGAGGGCGGGGGCACCCTGCCCAAGCCACCCGCGATCGAGCCCGCCAACTGACCCGTCCGGGCGGCGCCGCCGCCCGGACGAACCCGGACCCGGCCGCGGACCCCCGCGGCCGGGTTCGTTTTTTCCCGCCCGGTCCCACAATAGCCGGCATGACCCCCGACCCACCGGCCCGCCCCGCCGAGCCCCTCGCCACCGTCCCGAACCTGTTGTCGCTCAGCCGGCTGCCGCTGGCCGTCGCCCTGTTCGGGTGCATCGCCGGCGGGGCGTGGGCGGCCGGGCTGGCCGTCTTCCTGCTCGCCGCCCTGACCGACTGGCTGGACGGGTGGTGGGCCCGGCGGTACGGCCCGCTCACCCTGGTCGGACGGAACCTCGACCCGTTGGCCGACAAGGTCCTGGTCTGCGGGGCGTTCGTCTACCTGATCCCGGTCGACGGGGCCGGGGTCGTCCCGTGGATGGTGGTCGTGGTGGTCGCCCGGGAGCTGGTCGTCACCGGCGTCCGGGGGGTGGTGGAGGCGGCCGGGAAGAAGTTCGGGGCCGACTGGTTCGGGAAGCTGAAGATGGTCCTCCAGTCGGCCGTCCTGATCGGGGTGCTGCTGATCCAGACGCTCCGGGCGGGGGGCGACGACCCCCCGACCGCCGCCCTCGGGGTCCTCGAACCCGTCCAGCTCGTGCTGCTCTGGGCGATGCTGGCGGCCACCGTCGGCAGCGGGGTGCAATACCTGGTGAAGGCGGCCCGGCTGCTGCGGTGACCCGGCCGGCCGTGGTACAATGCCGGCACGAAGGAGGGCGTCCGCATGGTCACGCTGTACGTCGCCGGCGAGCCGGTCGGCACCCTGGCCGACGCCGAGAAGGTGATCGCCGAGAACCTGGCCCGGAACTACCCGGTCGAGTTCCGGGACGAGGCCGGGGAGGTGGTCGGGCGGTTCCTACCGGTCCAGAAGCCGGGTCCGGCCGAGCCGCTGGTCCCGTGGGACCCGTCCATCACGAAGGAAGATCTCGACCGGATCGCGGCCGGTCCCGGGTACACGTTCGACGAGGTCCGGAAGATGCTGGGGTGGTCGACATGACCTATGCCTCCGTCTGGATGGCCGAAGCGGTAGCCGGCCTCGCCCGCGCCCCCGACCCTGCCGCGGCCGACCGGGAGGCGGCGTGGATGGACACGATGCTCCGCCGAGACCCGCGGTCGATGGGCGAGTCACGGTCCGGGGCGGACCGGGTGTGGTACGGGGACGTGATCGGCATCTACTTCCGGGTGGACGACGCGGCGATGACCGTCCGCGTCCTGCTCGCCGGCCCGGCCCGCCGGCGCTAGCCGCCGCTACAATCTCCGGCGCCCCCTCCCACTGGTGCCGCCATGCCCGAGCCGTTCGGCTTCGCCCTCGTCGGCTGCGGGATGATCGCCCGGTTCCACGCCCGGGCCGTCTCGGAAATCCCCGCCGCCCGGGTCGCCGCCCTCGTCAGCCGCACCCCGGCCAACGCCCACAAGCTGCTCGAAGAGACCGGCACCCCGCCCTGCCCCGTCTTCACCTCCGTCGAGGAGGCGGTGAAGGCCCCCGGCGTCGACGCGGTCGTCATCACCACCCCGAGCGGGGCGCACCTCGAACCGGCCCTGGCCGCGGCCGCCGCCGGCAAGCACGTCGTCGTCGAGAAGCCGCTGGAGGTCACCGGCCCCCGGTGCCGGCAGGTCATCGACGCCTGCGACCGGGCCGGGGTCAAGCTCTGCACCATCTTCCCCTCCCGGTTCGGGGACGCCAACCGGGCCCTCAAGGCCGCCGTCGAGGGCGGGAAGTTCGGCCGGCTGACCCTCGGCGAGACGGCCTGCAAGTGGTGGCGGTCGCAGGCCTACTACGACGACGGCGGCTGGAAAGGCACCCAGGCCCTCGACGGCGGGGGGGCCCTGATGAACCAGGCCATCCACAACGTCGACCTGCTCCTCTGGCTGATGGGGCCGGCCACCCACGTCGCCGGCTTCACGGCGACGCTCGCCCACGACCGGATCGAGGTCGAGGACGCGGCCGTCGCCGTCGTCCGATTCGCCGGCGGGGCGCTCGGGACCATCCGGGCCACCACCAGCGTCCACCCCGGCTACCCGAAGACGATCGCCGTCCATGGCGACCGCGGGTCGGCCGAGGTCGAACAAGACGACATCCTCCGCTGGGACTTCACCCCCGGGACCGACGCCGACCGGGCGGTCAAGGAGCGGTTCGCGGCGAAGACCGCCGCCTCCGGCGGGGCCGCCGACCCCAAGGCCATCTCCCACGAGGGCCACCGCCGGCAGCTCGCCGACTTCGTCGAGGCGGTCCGGAACGACCGCCCGCCGGCCGTCGACGGCCGCGAGGGCAAGCGGGCCGTCGACCTCATCTGTGCGATCTACGAGAGCACCCGGACCGGGCGGGTGGTGGAGTTGCGGGGCTGAGCCGCCGCCGGGTATGCTGCGGCCCCCCACGGAGGCCGCCCGATGGCCCGGAAGGCCCGCAACCCCGCCCTCGACCTCGCCGTCTACCTGGCCGTCCGGCTGGCCGTCGCCGTCGTCCACATGCTGCCGGTGCCGCTCGCCTTGAAGCTCGCCGACGGGGTCGCGTGGCTGGCCCACCGCGTCGACAAGCGGCACCGGGCGGTCGCCGCCGACAACCTCCGCCACGCCTTCCCGGACCTCGGCCCGGCCGCGGTCGACCGGCTCGTCCGGGCCTGCTACCGGCACTTCGCCCGGGTCGCCGTCGAGATGGTGCTGCTGCCCCGGAAGCTGCACGTCGGCTGCTGGCGGCGGTACGCCGACCTCTACCCCATGACCCGGATGATCGGGCCGTTGTTCTCGCCCCGCCCGGCCCTGGTCGTGACCGCCCACTTCGGCAACTGGGAGATGGCCGGCCGGATGATCGGGCTGGTCGGCCTGAAGACCTACGCCATCGCCCGGGTCCTGGACAACCCCCGGCTCGAACGGTTCCTGAAGCGGCTGCGGCAGGGCACCGGGCAGGAGCTGATCGCCAAGAAGGACGACTTCGGCCGGCTGACCGGGCTGCTGGCGGGGGGCGGCAAGGTGGCGACGCTGGCCGACCAGGACGCCGGCCCGCGGGGGGTGTTCGTGGACTTCTTCGGCCGGCCGGCCAGCACCCATAAGGCGGTGGCCCTGATGGCGGTCGAGTTCGACGCCCCCCTGGCGGTGGTCGGGGTGCCGCGGACCCGGGAGCCGTTCTTCTACGAGGTGGTGTGCGAGGAGGTGATCGACCCGCGGGAGTACGCCGGCCGGGCCGACGCCGTCCGGGCCATCACCGAGCGGTACACGGCGGCACTGGAGCGGCTCATCCGCCGCCATCCGGAGCAGTACTTCTGGCTCCACCGCCGGTGGAAGCACCAGCCGAAGAAGGCGTTACGTCGTGACGTGCCGGCCATCGAGGCGAAGGCGGCGTAGCCGAACTGGCCTACCCCCTCCCCCCCTCTTTTTTCACCGCCGCCTGCCTCGGACGTAAGTGCTGTAGTGAACAGTCGTTGGTGTCTGAGCGAGCGAGTTGTGTGCTCGGCGATACCGCCACGCTCGGCCTCGAAATTTGCCACAACCCTTTGCTTAATCTTCACTTCGGACTCGACCCAACCGATCCCGTATACCGCCATGCTGCCGACTTCGACCGCCGGGTAGAACTCGCCCGGCGGCGAATACTATACATTTGTACTTTACCATCCCGTTGGCCGGAGTCAAACCGCCGGGGGAGCATTTTTCTGATGTGACGACCGACCGGGGTTCCGCCGTCACGGGCGGATGTTCGACCACAGCTCGGCGGCCGGGCCGAACCCGGTCAGGTGGGCCACGTTGGCCGTGGCGACGACGGTGTTCGGGAGGTTGAGGACGACCGCCTGGGCGACCAGGATGACGTCGATGTCGATGTCGTTGGGGCCGGCACCGGGCCGGCCCCGCCGTCGGGCCGCCGCCCACAGGTCGGCCGCTTCGAGCATCACGTCGGTGTCGAGCGGCAGGTAGACGTGTACCCGTTGGAGGCCGGTGAGCCGGCCGACGCTGGCCGTCTTGCCGGACCGGATCAGCTCCCGCCGGAGTTCGTAGTCGATGCACTCCGGGATGAGGAGGACGTGCCCGGCCGCCACCAGGGCGTCGGCCCACCGCCGGCAGGCGGCCACGTCCGCCCGCCGGGGCGGCCCGCACAGCAGGCCGAGCGGGGTGGAGTCGAGGAACACGGCCTTCCGGGTCACGAGGCCGCCCCGTCCGGCGGGAGGATCGGCCGGGCCCCGCGGCGGATGCGGTCGTTGTTGATCTCGACCAGCGGGTCGTACCCGTCGTCCGGCTCGTCGGCGTCGAGGGCGTCGAACTCGGCGTACATCTGCCGCAGCCGCTCGACCTTCTGCCGGCGGAGTTCGACCGCCTCGGGCGAGTTGTCGATCTCCCCCGGCGGCAGGGGGACGGAGACGACCAGCTCGACCCGGGCCCCGTCGGGGATCGGGACCGGGCGGGTCGGCTTGAACACGCCGCCCTCGTAGACGGCGGTGGCGCGGTGCTGGATCACGGCGGGCCTCCTCGCGGGCGGGGCCGGTTCAGTGTACCGCGGCCGCCGGCCGGGCGGAACCGCCCGAACAATTCCGTCGCTTTCGAGACAGGGTTTCACCCGGGGCGAGATTAGAGGGTACACGACGGTCCTCTCACCCGGGGAAATCATGCCCGCCGTCCACCCGTCGCCGGACCGCCTCCACGACTTCCTCCTCGGCAAGCTGCCGGACCCGGAGTACGCCGCCGTCGAGGCCCACCTGACGGCCTGCGACGAGTGCCGGGCGGCGTCGGCCGCCGACACCACCGCCGACTCGCTGGTCGAGCTGCTGGCCGCCGCCGGCCGGTCCGGGTCCGCCACCCCGCTCCCCGCACACACCTTGTCGGACGTCGTCCCGTCGAGCCTGGCCGCCACCCGGGAGTGGACGGACCCGGCCGCCGACCCGTTCGCCCCGCCCGGGCTGGCCGACCACCCGCGGTACAGGCTCCTCCGGCGGCTCGGGATGGGCGGGATGGGGGTGGCGTACCTGGCCGAGCACCGGGGGCTGTGCCGGAAGATGGCCCTGAAGGTGATCCGCCCGGGGCTGGCCGACCGGCCCGGGGCGGCCGAGCGGTTCCGGCGGGAGACCCGGGCGGTCGCCCGGCTGAGCCACCCGAACATCGTCGCCGCCTTCGACGCCGAGGAGACCGGCGGGGCCCACTTCCTGGTGATGGAGTACGTCCCCGGGGAGACCCTGGCCGAGCTGGTGGCCGGGGGCCGGCCGCTGCCGGCCGCCGCGGCCTGCCGGGCGGCCCGGGACGCGGCCCG
>JAIEQO010000439.1 GCA_019747655.1 Gemmataceae bacterium
GCCCCGCACGCCGCCGGGACGTGACCCAGCCCCACCGCACCCAACCCCGTCAGGGCTGCGGCGTTCAGGGAGCAGCCGCAGACCTTCGGGCGGGGAAACGTAGCCTTATCAACGAGCAGCACCGCCAACCCCCGGCGGGCCAGCCCCCGGGCCGTGACCGACCCGGCCGGCCCGGCCCCGACCACCACCGCGTCCCACGTCCGGTCGGTCACGCCCGCCGCCATTGCAGGAGGAATCGGCACGGGAACCGGCTCTCGACTGTTGCCCCGGCCAGCCCGGCCCGCCCGGCCAGGGCCAGCGCCTCGGCCGGGGTGTAGGCCGACCGTACCGACGCCGGGCCGTCGAACCGCACGACCGGAGATCGTGTCAGCAAGTGGCAGGCCAGCCACACCCCCAGGTAGCCGAACCGCGACCGGCTCAGGTCGTTCACCAGCACCAACGACCCGGCCGCCTCCTTCATCCGCCGCAGGAGTGTCACCGCGTCGTCATCGGCCAGGTGGTGCAGGAAGAGCGAGCAGGTCACGACATCGTACCCATCCGGGAGCGGGTCGCGGAGGGCGTCGTGGACGAACGCCGTCACCCCGGCCGCCGTAGCCGCCGCCACCGCCGTCGGGCTGGCGTCGCACCCTACCGCCTCGACCTCCAGCCCGGCCTTCAAAGCGCGAAGTTCGATCGCCCGCGGCACGTCCCCGCTCCCGGTTGCCACGTCCAGCACCCGGACCAGCCGCGGGGCCACCTCCTTACCAAGGCTCCAGATCGGCCAGGATAAGATCGCGGCCGACCGGCTCCAGCGGTTGATCCGGGCCAGGGCCGCCAGGGCGCGGCGGTGCTTGGCCGGGTCGAGGCCCGGGTCGTCCATCAACTCGGGGATGCGTTCGCGGCGGGCGAGCGACGGCAGGACCGGCATCAGGCTCCCGTGACCGGCGTTCCGCCGTGTATCCTATCGGTAGCCGCCGCCCCGGCGGGAAACCACCGACGGCCGCCGCATGCCCCGCCCCCGCCGCCCGAAGCCCGACGACCCCGACCGCGAGTTCGGGGTCCCGTTCCCCGGCCGGGTGCTGGACGAGTCCAGGTGGACCCAGACGGCCCTCAAGGCGATGCCCGAGGAGGGACGGCTCGACTGGAAGGGGCTGTTCGGCCGCGACGCCCCGGTCGTCCTCGACCTCGGGTGCGGCAACGGCCGGTTCCTGATCGGCTCGGCCATCACCCGCAAGACCCACGACCACCTCGGCACGGACATCCTGCCGGTGGTCATCCGGTACGCCCGCAAGCGGGGCAACCAGCGGGGCCTCGCCAACCTCCGGTTCGCGGTGCTGGGCGCCCACGAGTTGCTCGAACGGTTCGTCGAGCCATACTCGGTCGCGGAAATCCACTGCTACCACCCGCAGCCGTACTACGACCCGGCCCAGGTCCACCGCCGGCTCATCACCCCGGCCTTCCTGGCCCTGGTGCACCGGTCACTGGCCCCGGGCGGGCTGTTCGTCGTCCAGACCGACAACCCCGGGTACTGGCGGTACATCCGCGAGGTGACGAAGGTGTTCTTCGATTTCCACGAGCGGATCGGCCGGTGGGCGGACAGCCCGAAGGGCCGGACCCGGCGGGAGATCGTGGCCCTGAAGCAGGGGCTGCCGGTGTTCCGCGGGCACGGCACGGCCAAGCCGGACCTGGGCGAGGACGACGCCCTGAAGCTGGCCGACGCGCTCCCGCCGCCGGTGTTCGACGCCGACCGCCGGCTGCGGGAGCTGGACGAGCTGTGAGGGGCGGGCCGGTCGTGGCGCCGGCCCGCGGGGGTGTCACTCCTTGGCGGTGGCCGGCTTGGCCTCGCCCTTCTTGTCGTCCTTCTTCTTGAGGACGAACGAGAACGCCTTGTCGTCGTCGAACTTGGTCGGCCGGTCGCCGCCCATCGGGGCGTAGGTCAGGGTCGCGGTCCCCTTGTCGACCTTGATGATCCCCGGGGCCGTCACCCCGGCCCCGAACGGGCTCTCGGTGATCTCGAAGTCGATCTTCACCGGGTCGGCCTTCGCGTCCAGCTTGTACTTGAACTGGAAGGTGGCGTCCGGGCCGACCAGGCTGGCCGTCCCGTCCTTCTTGACGGTGAACGTGGTCTTCTTCAGGGCCTCCGGGTCGGCCTTCTCGCCCATCTTCTTCCCGGACACGATCTCCCACGTCCCGACCAGGGCGGCCGGGTCGAACTTCCCGCCGTCCTTCTTGTCGTCGGCCGTGCCGACCCAGCCCATCGCCGCGACCAGCCCGACCGCCGTGACGAACCGCATCCTGACCCCTCCGTGACGTGAAACGGGCGACGGCCGCGGCGGGGGCCGCGGCCGACACGATGATAGCCGTGAGGGGAACAAATGTCCAAACAAATCCGGCCGTGTCAGCCACGGCTCCGACGAACTCGGCCCACGATCCACCGCGTCAAGCCTGCGGCGGCTATCACCGGCACCCCGGCCGCCAGCCCGACGATGCCGACCTCCGCCGCCTGCTCGTACCACGCGAGCTTGAACTTCGGCACGAAGCCGTCCGGGCCCTCGTACCCGACCCACCAGTGAGACTCATCGGTGAGCGCCCAGTACCCGCCGCCCACGGCGAGCGCGGCCGCGAGCCACAGCCGGAGGGGCCACGCCGGCCGCATCGTTCACCCCGCCGCGGCCGGCTGCTGGGCGGCGTCGATCCGGGCCTGCAAGGCCGGCGACACCTTGGCCGTCCCTTTGCACTTCGGGTACTTGGTGCAGCCGAGGAAGTACCGCCCGCCGAACCGCGACTTCATCAGCCGCATCGGGCCGTCGCACTCCGGGCACTGGTCCGTCACCTCGACGGCCGGCACGTCCGGCTTGGCTCCCCCGCCGCCCTTCGCCGGCTGGGCCGGCAGCTCGATCCCCTTCGCGGTCAACTGCCCCCGCAACTCGGCGTTGATCGACTTGGCGTTGCGGCACTTCGGGTAGCCCGAGCACGACAGGAACGGCCCCCGCCAGGCCACCTTCACCACCATCGGGCTGCCGCACTTCTCGCACGCGATGCCCGTGTCCGGCGGCTTGATGGGGTTCCCGTGCTCGTCCGCGTCGGCGATGAACTTGCACTTCGCGTCCGGGCACTGGACGTACTTCTTGCCCGCCTTGCTCTCCTTCAAGAGGAGCTTCGTCTTCTCGCACTTGGGGCACGTCACCTGCGTCGGCAGGGCGGTCACCGCGACCGAGCCGTCGGCCCGCAGGTTCATCGTCGTCGGGCACTCCGCGGCGCCCTCACAGGTGAAGAAGACGCCGAACCGGCCTTCCTTCTTGACCATGAACCGGCCGCACGCCGGGCACTTGATCTCCGTCACCTCGGGACCGGCGATTTCCTTCCCGCTCTCGTCCCGCTTGTAGGTACACTTGTTCTCCTTCTCCTTCCAGCCGGTGCAGCCGACGAACGACCCGCCGGTCTTGGCGCTGAACCGGCGTTCCAGCGGCCGGCCGCACTTCGGGCACTTCTCGTCGGTGAGGATTTCGCGGGCCGGGGAGGGGATGTCGCCGGCCTTCTTCAGCGCGTCCGAGAACGGCCCCCAGAACTCGTCCAGGACTTCCCGGTAGTGGCACTTCCCGGTCTCGATCTCGTCCAGCTCCTCCTCGAAGTGGCTGGTGAACTTCAGGTCCATGATCCGCGGGAACCCGCCGACCAGGAAGTCGGTCACGACCTTCGCGATCTGCGTGGCGTAGAACCGGCCCTTCTCCTCGGTGACGTAGCCCCGCTTCTGGATGACGGACAGGATCGTGTTGTACGTCGACGGCCGGCCGATCCCCTCCTTCTCCAGCGCCTTCACCAGCGACGCCTGGTTGTACCGGGGCGGCGGCTGGGTGAAGTGCTGGGTCTCGAACAGGTCGAGCCGGTCGAGCGTCTCGCCCTCGCGGACCGCGGGCAGCTCGGTGTCGTCGGTCTTCCCGCCGACCGGGGACAGGACCTTCCGGTAGCCGGCGAACTTGACCACCTGCCCGCGGGCCCGGAACAGCCCCCGGCCGGCCTTGATGTCGTAGGTGGTCACGCCGAGGACCGCCGGGGCGCACTGGCTGGCCACGAACCGCCGCCAGATCAGCTCGTAGAGCCGCAACTGGTCGCCGGCGAGGCCCATCCCGGCGGCCTGCGTCGGGGTGACGTTCACGTCCGTCGGGCGGATGGCCTCGTGGGCCTCCTGGGCGGCCTTGCCGCTGGCGTAGAAGTTCGGCTTCGCGGGCAGGTACTGCTGCCCCAGTTGGGGGGCTGAGCCGATGAAGTTACGCACCGCGTTCAGGGCGTCCGGCGACACCCGGGTGCTGTCCGTCCGCATGTAGGTGATGAGGGCGGTCTGCCCCTGCCCCCGCAGGTCGACCCCCTGGTACAGGGCCTGGGCCGCGCTCATCGTCCGGCCGGTGCTCATCCGCAGCCGCAGGAACGCCTGCTGCTGGAGGGTGCTGGTGGTGAACGGGGCGTGCGGCCGGTCCTGCCGGTCCTTCTGCTCGACCTTCGTGACCACGAACGGGACGCCGCGGAGGGCCTCCACGGCCGCGTCCGCCGCGGCCTCGTTCGGCAGCTTCGGGTCGGCCCCGTCCCACTTCACCAGTTCCGCCAGGAACGCCCCGGCCGGCGGCTTCGGCAGCCCGCCCTTGTCGTTCTTGGACGAGCCGGCGTCGGGCGAGCCGGGAGCGTCAGCGACCGGAGCCTCCGCGTTCTCTTCCGGCTCCGGGGCCTCGGTGTCCTCGACCGGCTCGTCGGGTTCGTCACCCCCTCGCTCACGCTCGGGGTTCGCCGGGGACGGCTCGCCCGGCTTCTTCTTGGCGAAGATTTTCGACTTCTGCGGGTCCGACACCCAGGCAATGCCCGACCCCTGCGGGGCCAGGAGGGCCGTCAGCTTCCAGTACTCCTCGGTGACGAACGCCTCGATCTCCCGCTCCCGGTCCACGATCAGCTTGACCGCGACCGACTGGACCCGCCCGGCGCTCAGCCCGCCGGCCACCTTCTTGCCGAGCAGGTTCGACAGCGGGAAGCCGACCACCCGGTCCATCGCCCGGCGGGCCTCCTGGGCGGCCACCCGGTCGGCGTTGATCCCCTCGGGCTGCTGTAGCGCCCGCTGGATGGCCGGCTTGGTGATCTCGTTGAACCGGATGCGGTAAGTCCGGGCCGGGTCGAGGCTCAGCTCGTCGGCAATGTCGCGGGCGATGGCCTCGCCCTCCCGGTCCGGGTCGCTGGCCAGCAGGACCCGGTTGGCCCGGCTCGCCTCGCGGCCCAGCTCGTCCAGGATGCTCTGGCTCGACCGCCGCCGGCCGCCGTCCTTGTCGCTCTTTTCGTCGACCGCGTACCGGAGCTTCCAGCCGTCGGCGATCCGGATGCCGGCGACCTCCTCGCCCTTCTGTTTGCGGGCCGACAGGTCGCGGACGTGGCCGTAGCTGGCCAGCACCCGGTAGCCCGGGCCGAGGTACTTGTTGATCGTCTTGGCCTTGGCGGGCGACTCGACGATGACCAGGTCGAAGTCCCGGCCGCCGGCCGGCGGGGGGCCGTCGCCGTTGCCCGGGGCGTGGGCGGTCGCGGCCCGCTTGCGGCGGGCGGCGGCC
>JAIEQO010000136.1 GCA_019747655.1 Gemmataceae bacterium
CCGGGTCCGGGCCTCGACCGCCGGGACCGGGTGGCCGGCGGCGGCGAGCTGCTGCCGGGCGGCGGCGACCTTCTCCCGCAGCCCCGGGCCGCGGTCGGCCACCAGCCACTGCTCGACATACCCGCCGACATCGAGAATGAGACGCCGTGTCAGGAAGGGGGGCACGTCCGGCCCGAGGTCGGCCTGGAGGGCGTCGGCCTCGGCGTCGAACGCCGGCGGGAAGGCCGGGCCGCGGGGGATCGTCCCAGACTCGGCCGCCGACACGACCGCCGCCGTGAGTGCGTCCAGCCCGACGCCCTGGTTGGCCCGGACCGGGACCACCGGGACGCCCAATACCTCCGCCAGCCGGCCACAATCGACCCGGATGCCCTGGGCCTCGGCCGCGTCGACCATCGTGACCGCGACGACGACCGGTTCGCCGAGATCGAGCAACTGGCTGGTCAGGTAGAGGTGGCGGTCAAGGTTGGTGGCGTCGACGACGGACACGACCACATCGGGCCGGGGCTCCTCCGGCCGCCGGCCCAGCAGCACGTCGACGGCGACCATCTCGTCCGGGCTGCGGGCGGCGAGGCTGTACGTCCCGGGCAGGTCGATGAGGGCGACGGGCACCCCGCCGGGGGCGGTGTACCGGCCCTTCTTCATCTCGACGGTCACGCCCGGGTAGTTGCCGACCCGCTGCCGGAGCCCGGAAAGGGCATTGAACAGGGTCGATTTCCCGGCGTTCGGGTTCCCGACCAGCGCGACGGTAAGGGTCTTGGTGAGCATCGGGGAGGGAAGAAGACAAGTTTTCGACAGGATAACAGGATCAGCAGGATGAAGAGTCGAATCCTAAATCGTGTTCATCCTGTTATCCTGTCAAAACTCTTGTTCGCGGATCGGGCGAACTGTCACGCCGGCGGCCTCGGCCTTCCGCAGGCTCAGCCGGCTGTTGCCCAGGCGGATCTCGATCGGGTCGCCGAGCGGGGCCACGGCCACCACCTCGACCCGCTCCCCCTCCATCAGCCCCAGCTCGTAGAACCGCTGGACGAGGTTCGGCTCGCCGGCCAGGGCCACGACCTCGGCCCGGCTGCCGACCGGGAGCTGGTCGAGGGTGGTCATCAGCAGGCCGCCGGGCAGCCGTCCACCGGGCGGACGAGGATTTGCGAGCACTCGCCGGGGCGGAGGCAGAGCCGGCAGCCGGCGACGTTCAGGAGGCACGGCGACCCGGGCTGGATCACCTGAACCCGGGAGCCCTGGCGGATGCCGAGTTCGGCCAGCCGGCCGACCCACCCGGGCTGGCCGGACACGTCCTCGACCTCGGCCCACTCGCCGGCCCGGAGCATGTCCAACGGCAGCATCACCGGTGCCCCCGCTCCCGAACCGCCCGACTTATTGAGACGCCGTCTCAGTTAGTATCGACGGTGGTGGGGTGGCCGTCAAGGGGTTTCCCCGGCCGGTGGGATCAAAAGGCGAGGTAAATGAAAGTTTTCCCGACCCCGGGGCCGAGGACGACGAGGAGCACCACCATGCCGACGCCGGCGGCCGCCCGGACCGCCGCCGGGACCGGCCACCGGCCGCCGAGCAGGTGCCCGGCGGCGATCCCGGCCAGAAACAGCGGCACCCAGACCGGCACGGCCGCCGACCAGCCGGACAGGAGGTCGACGCCGAGGAGGGATTGGAACAGCACGCCGCCCGCGTCCCACGACGGCATCCGGATGAGGATGAGCCCGGCCGTCACCAGCCAGAACGTCCCGGCCCAGGCGACGAGCTTCCAGGCCCACGTTTCCCGAATGTGGTTCATCAGGGGGCTAACGCCCCCCGCTCGCCCGGACCGGAGCCACACGTCCCAGGCCCGGTGCAGGCTCATGAGGACGCCGTTGTACAGGCCGTAGACGAGCCAGGCCCAGGTCGCCCCGTGCCACAGCCCGCACATCACGAACACGGCCATGAGGTTGGCATAGGTCCGGACCGGGCCGCCCCGGCTGCCGCCGAGCGGGAAGTAGACGTAGTCCCGGAGCCAGGTCGAGAGCGACAGGTGCCACCGCCGCCAGAAGTCGGTGATGCTGGTGGCCAGGTACGGGCGGTCGAAGTTGGCCGGCAGCTCGAACCCGAACCACTTGGCGCAGCCCATCGCCATGTCCGAGTAGCCGGAGAAGTCGCAGTAGATTTGGGCGGCCCAGGCGACGCAGGCCCAGCGGTGGGCGGTCGGGTCGTAGGCGGCCGGGTCGGCGAACACCGGCGACACGAAGAGCTGGTCGAGGGTGTCGGCCAGGAACAACTTCTTGAAGAGGCCGCCGAGGAACAGGTGCAGCCCGTCGGCCACCTGTTTCGCGGAGACGCCGGGGGGCGTCGTCATCTGCGGCAGGAACTCGACGGCCCGGACGATCGGCCCGGCGGCCAGTTGCGGGAAGAAGGCCACGAACAGGGCGTAGTCGCGGAAGCTGCGGACGGCCGCGATCTGCCGGCGGTACACGTCGACGGTGTAGCTGATCCCCTGGAAGGTGTGGAAGCTGATGCCCAGCGGCAGGAGGATGTCCCAGGTCCGGTCGGGGGCCGGCAGGCCGAAGAGCCGGACCAGCTCGATGGCGTTGTCGGCGGCGAAGGCGGTGTACTTGAAGGCGAACAGGAGCCCGAGGTTGGCGGCGATACTCAGGAGCAGCCACCGCCGCCGGCCGGGGTCGTCGGGGGTGGCCTCGATCTTCAGCGCCGCGGCGTAGTCGATGGCGGTGCAGAGGAGGATGACCCACAGGTACTGCGGGCTGAGCCAGGCGTAGAAGAGCCAGCTCGCCCCGAGCAGGACGCGGTACTTGTGGCCCGTCCCGCGGAGCAGGTGGTACAGCACCAGCACCGCCGGCAGGAAGACGAAGAACGCCTTGCTGGCGAAGATCATCCGTGACCCACCCCGTATGCACCGCGGGCGACAAGACCGGGCCGCACGATCAACGCAGAGAAGGGCACGATCAGACCAGACATAGAGGTTTTTTGTTCGAATCGTGCATTTTTCAGCGTTGATCGTGCGGCCCACTTCGGTCGGACTGCGGCCTCTCCTCCGATCCCGGCCGAATTAGCGGGCGTCCCGCTCCAGCGCCCCCCGTACCCACCCGCTCAGCTTCGCGGCCCCGTCGCGGTTGAGGTGGATGAGGTCGGCGAAGTGCTCGTCCCCGAGGCCGACGGCTTCCCGCGTGGCCCGGACCACCCGCAGGCCGCAGTCGTGTTCGAGTCCGGCCAGCCGGTCCCGGTACTCGGCCCACGCCGCGGGGTACTTCGCCTCCAGGTCGGCCGTCACCGGCATGTCGATCAGGACGAGCTGCGTGCCCCGCTCGGCGCACCACTCCCGGAGCTTGTACAGGTACTTCAGGTGCGATCCGGTGTGGTACTTGTCGAGGTACGAGAACGGCCCCGGCTCCCGCCCGGCCGCCTTGATCCCGTCGTACCGGCCGACCGAGTAGCCCGCCGCCGGGACGTAGCCGTCGCCGTCGCGGAGGGCATCAGCCCGGCCGCGGAGTTCGTCCGCCTCCCGCTTCGCCTCCGGGCAGCACCCCGGCATCACGCGGTCCGCCTCGGTCGCGGCCCACATCCGCATCCCGTGCCGGTAGCGGTAGAGGTCCGACGCTTGCCCGAGCCGGGCTTTGAGGAAGTGCCGCGTCACCCACCCGCCGGCCTCCGGCCGGAGCCGCACCCACCGCCGGAGGTCGCCCCAGGTCATCAGCGAGTACGGCCCGTGCGGCTCGTGCCGGCTGTCGTTCAGGTCGCTGGCGGTGATCCCGTACACCAGCAGCCGCGGCGGAGAAGGGCAGGCCCGCAGGACGCCGTGGTAGAAGTCCGAAGTGGTCCCGCCGGAGAGGCCGACGGCGTACACCGATTCCGCGGGCTTGCCGCCGACCGTGATACCGGCGATGACAGCCGGGTCGATCCCCTCGGCCACTGGCGACCCGCCCACGAACACCACGTCCCGTGGCCGGCGGGCACACCCCTCCACCCGGGCCGTGTATTCGTCCGGCGAGTGCCGGTCCCAGGTCGCGGCGAACCACCCAACCGCCCGGTCCGTAAGCACCAGCAGGACGGCGAACAGCACGACCGTCCGGTTCCGGCGGAGGAACCCGGCCGGGTGGGTCGGGGGCTCTGGGGCCGTCACCACCGTCACCCGGACCAGCTCCGGGGCCTCGGCCGGGAGCCGGGACGGGGCGAGGGCGGGGCGGGGCGTCCGGGTGTCGGTCTGGGGCACGGGTCCCTCCGGCCAACAGGCCGGGTGGAGTCTGCCATACCGGCCGGCCGCCGGGCAAGGGGAACCTTGATGTCGAGTCACAAGTCATCACGTCTTCAAGTCGTCAAGTCCCGAGTCGGCACGGGAAGGCGTGTTGGGGACTGGCGGCCGGATGACTTGCGACCTGACGACTTGACGACTTGCGACTCTCGCCCGAGTCGGTAGAACAGTACCACTTTTCCCGGCCGCGGCCGGCGAAGCACCCCGTCGTGGAGGTCGTACCCGTGACCCGCGTTCGTCTCGGCGTCGCCGCCGGACTGGCCGTCGTACTGGCCGTCGCCGCCCGTGGGCAGGACAAGCAGTCGTTCGCCCCCAAGCTGGAGAAGGACAAGGCCTTCTACCAGAAGATGCGGACCGAGGTCACCCAGGTGATCAAGGTCCAGCAGCAGGACCTGACCCAGAAGCAGGACAGCACCTTCTACTTCAAGTGGACCCCGGAGAAGCAGGACGGGGACAAGTGGGTGCTGAAGGAGAAGATCGAGGGCCTGACGATGGCCATCGACATCAGCGGCAACCCGATCAGCTACGACTCGACCAAGAAGGACGCGGCCGGGTCGGCCGGGAACCCCGGGCTGATGGACTTCTTCAAGAACCTGGAGGGGGCCGAGTTCGGGGTCACCCTGAACACCAAGACCTGGCAGGTCGAGAAGGTGGACGGGAAGGACGAGTTCGTCAAGAAGCTCGGGGCCGGCAGCCCGCAGATGGACAGCCTGCTCAAGAAGATTCTGACCGACGACGCCCTCAAGCAGATGGCCGACCCGACCTACGGGCTGGTCCCGGACCAGCCGAAGGCGGTCAACGAGACGTGGGAGAAGAAGCAGACGCTCAACCTCGGGCCGATCGGCAGCTACGAGGTGACGTACAAGTACACCTACAAGGGGAAGGACCCGACCCAGAAGGACCTGGACCGGGTCGAGGTCGCCCCGACGCTGACGTACAAGCCGCCGGCGGACGCCCCGGACGGGCTCCTCTTCAAGATCAAGGAGGGGAAGATGGAGTCCAAGCCGCTCGACCCGGACCAGCCGCCGAGCGTGATCCTGTACAACCCGGCGACCGGCCGGCTGGCCCGGGCCACCATCAGCCTGAAGCTCCGGGGCGAGCTGACGGTGACGATCGGCGGGCAGGACACCAAGGTCGAGCTGGAGCAGCGGCAGACGACCACGATTGAGGGGAGCGACACCACGCTGCTGCCGTCGGCCGCCCCGCCGGCCGGCACCCCGCCGAAGAAGTGACGGTGTGACAATCCGACCAGGGGTTGTCGCCCCTGGCTACCGGCGGTCGCCCCTCCGGGGCTCCGTGATCCGGAGCCCCGGAGGGGC
>JAIEQO010000597.1 GCA_019747655.1 Gemmataceae bacterium
CAGCTCGACCACCAGCTTGGCGGCGGCGGTCAGGTCGGCGGCCGTCCGCAGGGTCGGCAGGTCGGCCTTCGCCTTCTCCAGAATCTCCCGGGCCAGCTTGGCGTTCGTCCCCTCCAGCCGCACGACGACCGGCACCTTAAACCCCAGCTCCTTCCCGGCCTTGACCAGGGCGTTGGCGATGGTGTCGCACTTGGCGATCCCGCCGAACACGTTCACCAGGATGCCCTTCACCTTCGGGTCGGCCAGCAGGATGCGGAACGCCTCGACCGCCCGGGCGTCGTCCACGCTCCCGCCCACGTCCAGGAAGTTGGCCGGGCTGCCGCCGTGGTACTGGATGATGTCCATCGTCCCCATCGCCAGCCCGGCCCCGTTCACCAGGCAGCCGATGGTGCCGTCGAGCTGGATGTAGTTCAGCCCGGCGGCCGACGCCCGGGTCTCGACCTCGTTCTCCTCGGCCGGGTCCCGCAGGGCCTCGATGGGCTTGTGCCGGAACAGGGCGTTGTCGTCGAAGTCCACCTTCGCGTCGAGCACGACGACATCACCCGCCTTCGTCACCGCCAGCGGGTTCACCTCGGCGATGCTCGCGTCGGTCTCCAGGAACACCTTCGACAGGGCCAGCATGACCTTCTCGGCCTTGCCGACCTGGTCGCCGGTGAACCCCAGTTCGTAGGCCAGCCGCCGGGCCTGGAACGGCTGCAACCCGGTCTCCGGCGACACCGGCACCCGCAGAATCTGCTCCGGGTGCGTGTGGGCCACCTCCTCGATGTCCATCCCGCCGGCCGCCGAGGCCATCAAGACCGGCTGGCCGATGGCCCGGTCGAACACCATCGCCACGTAGAACTCTTTGGCCGGCTCGGCGTCGGCCTGGACGATGAGCGTCTTGATCGGCTGCCCCTCGGGGCCGGTCTGCTTGGTGACGAGCGGGTGCTTGAGCATGGTCTCGGCGAGGGCCTTGGCCTTCTCCCGGCTCGACGCGAACTTCACCCCGCCGAGCTTGTCGGCATAGCCCTTGAGCTGGCCGGCCCCGCGGCCGCCGGCGTGGATTTGGGCCTTGACCATCACCCCGCCGCCGTTGGCGAGCTGGTCGAACGCGGCCGCGGCCTCGTCCGGGGTGCGGACGACGACGTGCCTGGGGACGTTCGCCCCGGCGGCGGCGAGCAGGTCCTTGGCCTGGTACTCGTGGATCTTCATGGCGGTCCGGTGGGGTACGGGGGTGGTGGGCGTTATACGCCCGCCCCCGACCGCCCGCCACGCCCGCCGGTCGGCCGGGCCGGCTCTCATTGGTTCCGGCCGACTCGCCCACCCCACCCCCGAACCATCCCGACTCGACCGGAAGAAACACCGTCAGAACGAGCCCGGCCCGCGGGGTTTCCCGCGGGCCGGTGCCGTCGAACGTCCGAAGGGCGGTGGGTCAGCCGACGTACAGGTGGCCCCAGCGGGCCCAGAGGTCCCGGGTCGGCGGCGGGCTGTCGAACCCTCCCACCCCGTGCCGCACGACCGTGTCCTCCGGCTTGGCGTCCAGGGCCTTGTCCCACCACCAGTACGCGAACTTCTGGTCCGAGATGTGGATCACGTCCCGGCCGGCCCCGCCCTGGATGTAGTCGTAGTTCCAGTCGGCGAACTTGCCCTCGGTCACCCCGTACACCGCGTCGAAGAGCAGGTACCCGCCGCCGACCGTGTCGTCCCCGCCGTCGCCCCAGACGTAGTCGCTGCCGTCCCCGCCGAAGACGTAGTCGTCGCCCTCGCCCCCGCCGCACACGTCGTCCCCGTTCCCGCCGTACACCACGTCGTTCCCGGCGTTCGCGCTCAGCCCGTCGTTGCCGTCCTGGCCGAGGACCGAGTCGTGGCCGTCGCCGCCGCTGGCGAAGTCGTTCCCGGCCCCGGCGTAGATCAGGTCGTTCCCGCCCTCGCCCCGCAGCTCGTCGTCCCCGGCCCCGCCGCGGACGGTGTCGTCCTGGTCCCCGCCGGAGATGGTGTCCCGCCCGGCGGCCCCGGTCAGCTCGTCCCGCCCGGTCCCGCCGAGGAGGGTGTTGCGGGCGGACCCGGCGTCCCCGGCCCCGGCCGACAGGGTGTCCCGGCCGGACCCGCCGTCCAGGTAGTCGTTCCCGGTCCCGCCGTCGAGCCGGTCGTTCCCGCCCATGCCGTACAGCTCGTCGTTCCCGGCCTCCCCGCGGAGGTCGTCGGCCATGACGACCCACCCGGCGTGGTCGCCGCCGACGAGGGTGTCGTTCCCGTCCCCGCCGACCATGTAGTTGCGGTCGGTGTCGTAGGCGGTCCAGTCGGCCATCCCATTCAGCTTGTCGTTCCCGCCGCCGCCGTACAGCGAGTCGGCCCCCTCCCAGCCGACCAGGACGTCGTCCTTGCTGCCGCCGATCAGGAGGTCGTCGCCGACCCCGCCGTAGGCCTTGGTCCGCAGGTCGGTCTTGTTCTCGAACCGGTCGTTCCCGGCCATCCCCCAGAACTGGACCCCCTTGCGGAACACCTGGTTGACGCCGAAGGACTTGCTGGACCCGTTCAGGGTGGCGGTGTAGTAGTCCCCGGACCGGGTGACGGTGGCGACGTCGTGCCCGGCGGTGCCGTCGATGATGATGTCCCCGTCGCTGAGGTAGACGGCCGGGACGAGCCGGCCCTCGAACGTCTCGACCGACGGCTTGAAGGCGTTGGGTTTGCGCGTCGACATTTGGAGAGTCTCCTGACGCGGGCGGCCCGCCGCCCCCGTGGCGGCGACCGTCCCGACACCCCCTGTGCGACGCCGGCGGCCGGATCACGTCAGCCGCGGGCGGGTTTTCCCGAAACGAAACCGGCCCGCGGGGAACCCCGCGGGCCGGTGCCGTTCGACGCCAGAAGTGCAGCAGATCAGCCGACGTACAGGTGGCCCCACCGGACCCAGACGTCCGGGCTGTGGAAGCCGGACAGGCCCCACCCCCGGCGGTCGATGGTGTCGCCCGAGTCGGTGAACTGGGCCGTGTCCCACCACCAGTACGGGGCCTTCTTGTCGCCGACGATGATGTGGTCGTTCCCGGCCCCGCCGTACAGCCAGTCGGTGTTCCAGTCGCTGACGGTGCCGACCCGCACCCCGAGGACGGGGTCGAACCGGAGGTACCCGCCGCCGACGTCGTCGTCCCCGTCCCCGCCCCAGACCCGGTCGAACCCGTCCCCGCCGAAGCAGATGTCGTTCCCGACCCCGCCGGAGACGAAGTCGTCCCCGTCCCCGCCGTAGACGACATCGTTCCCGGCCTCCCCGTCGAGGTCGTCGCTGCCGCCCTGGCCGAGGATCGAGTCGTGCCCGTCGCCGCCGAGGACCGTGTCCTGGTCGTCCCCGCCGTACATCAGGTCGTTCCCCCGCTCGCCGTACAGCCGGTCCCGCCCGGCCCCGCCGTCGACGGTGTCGTTCCCGTCCCCGGCGTAGACGGCGTCCCGCCCGGCCCCGCCGGCCAGGTAGTCGGCCCCGCCGGCCTCCCCGGCCCACCCGTCGAACGCCCCGATCAGCTTGTCGTTCCCGGCCTCGCCGTACAGGCTGTCGTTCCCGTTCTCCCCGGCCAGGGTGTCGTTCCCGCCCCCGCCCAGGATTTCGTCGTCCCCGTCCCCGCCGAGGACGGAGTCGTTCCCGGTCTCCCCGTCCCACGCGGGGTAGCCGCCGAAGAGCTGGCCGGCCCCGCCCTGGCCGTAGACGGTGTCGTTCCCCTGCTCCCCGGCGATGGTGTCCCGGCCGTCCCCGCCGGACAGCACGTCGTCCCCGTCCCCGCCGTAGATCAGGTCCGTGCCGGGCTCGGCCGCCGACCCGTAGAAGCCCCCGAGGATGGTGTCGCGGCCGGCCTGGCCGCACAGGTAGTCGTCGCCGGCCTCCCCGACGATCCGGTCGTCCCCGTCGCTGCCGACGAGGGAGTCGTTGCCGGCCCCGCCCCAGAGGGTGTCGGCCCCGGCCCCGGTGTACAGCCCGTCGTGCCCGGCCCCGCCGTAGGCGACGGTCCGGACGGCGGTGACGTTGGTGAACGTGTCGTCCCCGGCGTTCCCGCGGAACTCGATCCGCCCGACCCGGTCGAACGAGAAGAACTGGACCTTGCCGTTCTGCGTCACCTTCATGGCCCCGAGTTCTACCCCGACGGTGACGGTGTCGGGGCCGTAGATGCCGGCGATGTACAGCACCCCGCCGGACAGGACGGCCGGCATGGCCCGGTCGCCGAGGGCCTCGACCCCGGGGGCGAACCGGTGCCGGCGGGCGGGCGGCTGGGCCCCGCGGGCGAAGACGCGGCGGAACAGTTGGCGGATGGTGGTGGCAGGCATGGGAGGGCTCCGTTTGTCGAAACGAACGCGGGGGGTGGCCGCCGGGCACCCCCGCGGTGCCGGCCGGCCGCCCCGACACCCTCCGTGCGACGCCCGCGGCCGGATCACGTCAGCGGGATTGCGATTTCCGCCGGCCGCCGGCCGGGTATGCTGACGGCGACCCCCGAGGGCCGCCGATGTCGGACCCCGCCGACGCCACCCGCACCGCCGGCCCCGGCCGGTCGGCGGACGGCCCGACCCGCCTGCTCGACCCGTCCGCCACCGCCGACGACCCCTCCGCCCTGTCCCCCGCGCCGGGCTCACTCCCGGCCGTCCCCGGGTACGAGGTCCTCGGCGTCCTCGGCCGGGGCGGGATGGGGGTCGTGTACAAGGCCCGGCAGGTGGCCCTGAACCGGCTGGTCGCGGTCAAGTTCCTGCCCGACGGCCCGGCCGCATCGGCCGGCCGGCTGGTCCGGTTCCGGCAGGAGGCCGAGGCCGTGGCCCGGCTCCAGCACCCGAACATCGTCCAGGTGTTCGAGGTCGGGGCGGCCCCCGGGGGGGCGTTCCTGGCCCTCGAGTACGTCGACGGCGGGACCCTCCAGCAGCAGACGGCCGGGGTGCCCCAGCCGCCCCGGGAGGCGGCCCGGGTGGTCGAGACGGTGGCCCGGGCGGTCCACCACGCCCACGAGCACCGGATCGTCCACCGCGACCTGAAGCCGGGGAACATCCTGCTGACGGCCGGCGGGGTGCCGAAGGTGGCCGACTTCGGGCTCGCGCGCTTTCTCGACGCCGGGGTCGGGCTGACCCAGACGACCGAGTTCGCCGGCACCCCGGCCTACTCGGCCCCGGAGCAAGTCCAGAACCGGGCGGCCGCCATCGGCCCGGCGACCGACGTGTACGCCCTCGGGGCGGTGCTGTACGAACTGCTCGCCGGCCGCCGGCCGTTCGCCGCCGGGTCGGTCCCGGAGGTCCTGCGGGCGGTGGTCGAGCGGGACCCGGTGCCGCCCCGGCGGCTGGTGCGGGACGTGCCCCGGGACCTGGAGACGGTCGCGCTGAAGTGCCTGGAAAAGGAGCCGTCCAAGCGGTACGCCAGCGCCGCCGAGCTGGCCGACGACCTCCGCCGGTTCCTGGCCGGGGAGCCGGTGACGGCCCGGCCGGTCGGCCGGGTCGGGCGGCTCGCCCGGTGGGCCCGGCGGCACCCCGACCTGGCCGCCCTGTTCGGGCTGGTGGTCGGGCTCTTGACGGCGGTGGCGGCGGTGGCCGTCGTGTCGGCGGTGCGGATCGACGACGCCCGGCACCAGGCGG
>JAIEQO010000175.1 GCA_019747655.1 Gemmataceae bacterium
CTGGACGGGAAGAAGTACGTCAGCCCGACCTGCCAGCTCGACGTGATCGACCGGATCGGCGGCGGGGACGGGTTCGCCTCGGGGTGCATCTACGGCTTGCTCGCGGGCCGCACGCCGGACGAGGCCCTGCGGCTCGGGTGGGCCCACGGGGCGCTCCTGACCACCTACCACGGGGACGTGACGATGGCCCGGCTGGACGAGGTCGAGGCGTTCGCCCGCGGCGGGTCGGCGCGGGTGCAGCGGTAGAGGAAGTGTTTAGTGTGGGAGTGTCGGAGTGTTTAGTCCCGACGGACAGGTTTAACGCCGTTCGGTCGGTCTAAATACTCCGACACTCCCACACTAAACACTGCTATTTGAGCCCGAGCAGCTCGATCTCGAACACCAGGTCGGCGTTCGGCGGGATGTTCGGCGGCGACCCGCGGGCCCCGTACCCCATGTCGGACGGGACGACCAGCTTGCGGATGCCGCCGACCTTCATCCCCGGGACGGCCTTCTGCCACCCCTGGATCAACTGCGCCAGGGTGTACTGGTCGAGCGGCCGGCCGCCGGGCTTGAAGCTGGTGTCGAACGGCTTGCCGTCGAGCAGCAGCCACCCGGCGTAGTCCATGATCGGGTGGCCGCCGGGCGGGCACTCCTCCCCGTCGCCCTCCTTCAGGTCCCGGTACTTCAGCCCGCCGCCGAGGTCCTTGAGGTTCGGGTCTTCGGCCCCCGGGGCGGTCCCGTCGGACAGCGTCGTCGGGTTGTTCGGGAGCGGCGACCGCCGGGCCCGGACCTCGGTGGGTCCCTTCCCGCCCCTGCCGCCCTTCCCGCCGGGCTTGTCCGGCTGGTTGATCGCGGCCACGACGACCACCAGCCCGACCAGCAGGGCCACCCCCGCCGCCGGGACCAGGATGGTCATCCACTTCCTCCCGTCGGGGTCGCCGCCCGGGGTGTTCGCCGCCTGCCCGCCCGCCATGAGCCGCCTCCGGGATGAGCCGATGAGCCGATGGCGGGAGTTATACGGACCGGTTGCCGGGCGGCCGCCGGCCGGGTACGATCGGCCGCACCCCACCGGGAGGTCCGCCATGCTCGCGCCCGTGCTCGCCGTGGTCCTGCTCGCCGCCGGCGAACCGCTCCCGGCCGCCCGGGCCGCGCTGGCGGCCGGGAAGTACGCCGAGGCGGTCGACTTGGCCGGGAAGGCCGCGAAGGCCGATCCGAAGGACCCGGTTCCCCCGTTCATTGCAGGAACCGCCCACCTGCAACTGCGGCAGCACGCCGAGGCCGCGAAGGCGCTCACGGCGGCCCTCGCCCTCGACCCGAAGCTGGCCGTCGCCTACGACCGACGGGGCGACGCGAACCTCAAGTCCGGGAAGTTCAAGGAGGCGGTGGCCGACTTCGACAAGTACCTCGAACTCCGCCCGAAGGACGCCCCCGAGCACTGGCGGCGGGGGATCGCCCTGTACTACGCCGGGAAGTACGCCGACGGGGTGAAGCAGTTCGAGCTGCACCGGACGGTGAACCCGGAGGACGTGGAGAACTCGGCCTGGCACTTCCTGTGCAACGCCCGGGCGACCACGCCGGAGAAGGCCCGCAAGGGGCTGATCCCGGTCGGCAAGGACGCCCGGGTGCCGATGAAGGAGGTCCTGAAGCTGTTCGCCGGCGAGCTGAAGCCGGCGGACGTGCTGGCGGCGGCCGAGGCGGCGAAGCTGGACGGGGAGGAGAAGGCCGCGGCCCGGTTCTACGCCCACCTGTACGTCGGGCTGTACCACGAGGCGGCCGGGGACGCGGCGAAGGCGAAGGAGCACATCACGACGGCGGCCGAGAAGTACAAGATCGGGCACTACATGTGGGACGTGGCCGCCGCCCACCTCAAGACCTTCCCGAAGTGACCGGCCGGCGTTGGCTTCGCGCCGGCCGGCTGCTGCCCGCGGCTCTCGATAATCCCGCCGATCTGCCGGCCGACTGCCACGCCGGCGGGCGGGGGTGCCGCTCGCGTCAGGGCTCCCAGGCGAAGACCCGCTTCCAGTCGGTTTTCATGCTGATGACGGTCCAGCCGCGCTCCTTCGCCTCCCCGTCCAGCGCCACCGAGAAGGTGCCGACCTTGGTGTCCGGCAGGCCCCGGGCCGGCCCGTAGGCGTACTCCCGCTCGGCGTCGTCGTGCAGCACCAGCATCCCGAGCCGGGGGCCGTCGGCCTGGACCGTGGTGTACTTCAGCATCTCCCGGTCCCCGGTCGAGTTGCCGAACGCCGCGACCGGCCGGCGGCCGATCATCAGGTGGATGCCCTCCGGCTTGCCGGCGAAGTTGTCGTTGAGCAGCAGCTTGGGCTCCTTGGTCAGGAACGGCCGGCCGTCCTTGTCGAACCCGTATTTCGTCCCCCCCGCCGTGCCGACGACCTGCTCGGGCGGGATGCCGTAGACCCGCTCGGCGTAGACGCGGACGAAGTCCTGGCCGCCGCCGGTGACGATGTACGTCTTGTACCCGTTGGCCCGGAGGTACTTCAGCACCTCCAGCATCGGCTGGTAGACCAGCTCGGTGTACGGCCGCTTGTAGCGGGGGTGCCGGGCGGTCGCCAGCCACGCCTTCACCTCGGCCTGGAACTCCTCGACCGACATGCCGGTCATGGTGGCTTCGAGGATGACTCCCAGGTCCTTCATCGAGAGCCTGGCGATCGCCCCGCGGTCGCCGGACAGCACCGTCTTGAACGGCTCCTTGTCCTTCAGCTCCGGCTTCTCCTTCACCACCGCCGGGACCCGGTCCAGGCAGAACACCACCTGGGTGTACATCGGGTGCGACACCCAGGTGGTGCCGTCCTGGTCGAAGGTGGCGACCCGCCGCTCGGGGGGCACGTACCCCGGGCCCGCCCGGTCGGTCGTGGCCCGGACGAACTCGAGGATCGCCTGCTTCGCGGACCCGTCGTTCCAGGAGGGGAGCGGGCCTTCCCCCGCCTTCGGCTGTGCCTCGACGGGCCGCGGGTTCGGGGCGAGCCACAGCCCGCCCGACAGGACGAGGCCGACGACGGTGGCGGCAAGGGCGCGCTGGCGCATGATGTCTCTCCGGGCGCGGTCACCGGCCGCGCCGGTTACGGATCACGTCCTCGGTCTGCTTCCCCACCCCGGTACACGCCTCAGGGCCGGAGGTCCCAGCCCTTGAGCTTCTTCCGGGCCGTCCCGAAGTTGCCGAGATGGTACACGGCAGCCCCGGCCGGCGAGAACGTGAACGCCTCGAACTTCTCGTCGAGCAGCTTCTTCAGGTACTCCTCCGGGGCGATGCCGACGGTCACGTGCGGGTTGAACTTCTTGCCGCTCGCCTCCGGGACGAAGGTCGCCACGTAGTCGATGGTCGGCCGGTTGATGTCGGGGTCTTCCTTCGTCGTGACGAACGCCGCCGCGGTACCCGTCTTCGCGGTGAACGGCTCGACGGCGTCGATCAGCTTCTTCTGGTAGCGGACGAGGTCGTCGGTGGGCTCGATCACGATCCCGGCGAGGCCGAGGTCCTTCCAGGGGATGTAGTAGTACTTGTACGCCTTCAGCTTCCAGGCGGTCGGTTTCTCCTCGGCCAGGACCTTGCCGACGGCCTCGTACACCTTGTCGAGGTCCGCCGTCCTCACGTACCGCTGCAGACACGAGATGTGCGGCTGGTGCGCCTTGCCCAGGGCGAAGCCCTTGGGGAACACCTCGAGCAGGCGCCGGTTGGCCGCCTCGGCGTGCCGCACCATCGTCGCGTCGGGCTCGAGCAGGATGTCGACGGCCGTGACCGGGTGCGGCTCGTCGGCCCTCGCCGGCCGTGCGGCCCCGACCAGTCCGGCCAGCAGGCCGGCGCCCAGCGCGACCAACGCCTTCGGGTTTCGGTGCATGTGATCCCCCGGCTGGTGGTGGCGGGCACCCCATCCGGGGTGCCCGCCGGGGAGGACGCTTACTGCCCCTTCTGGTTTCGGATCATGTCCTCGATCTGTTTCTTCACGGCGTCCAGGTTGAAGGACGCCGGGTCCTGCATGGGCGGGTAGTCGATGGCCGTCTTGGCCAGGTCCGCCACCCGCTGCTGCACGAACACGAACCGCCAGAACTCCCGGGCGAAGAACTCGTTCCCGTACCCGAACGCGCCGGTCAGCGCGGTTTCCCCCGCGATCATCGGGAATCGCTCGAACGGGTCCTGGCGGATGTTCACCAGGGCGGGCATGTCCATCACGACCTTCGGGCCGGGCCAGCCCTGCGGCTGCTGGAAGAACTGGAACTTCATGTCGTCGATGCGCACGGCACCGAGCTTGGGGCCGGCGAAGTACCACTGCTCGTGCCGGTTCGACGGGCCCTTACCCAGCAGCAAATCCAACTGGTTGTACCCGTCGAGGTGGTTCTTGTAATTCCGGTCGCCGAGCTTCACGCCCTTGAGGAGGTCGGCGGTGATGTCCGGGTTGCCGGCCGCGGCCAGGAAGGTGGGGAACCAGTCCTGGGCGGAGAAGATGCCGTTCTCGACCGCCCCGGCTTTGATCTTGCCCGGCCAGCGGGCGAGGCACGGGGCCCGGAACCCGCCCTCGTAGGCCGTCCCCTTCTGGCCCTTGAACGGGGTGTTCCCGCCGTCCGGCAGGTGAACGTCTCGGCCCCGTTGTCGGTGGTGAAGACGACGATGGTGTTGTCGGCCTCGCCGGTGTCGTCCAGGTGCTTCAGGAGGGCGCCGATGTCGTCGTCCATCTGCTTCATGCCGGCCTCCTCCAGGCCGTAGTTGGTCTTGCTGTTCATCTCGGCCGCGTACTTCTTGGACAGAAACGTCCAGATGTGCATCCGGGTCGTGTTGTGCCAGACGAAGAACGGCTTGCCGGCCTTCTTCGCCTCGTCCATGAACCGGTTGGAGTTCTCGACCAACACCGAGTCGAAGGTGGTCATGTCGTACTTGTGCTTCACCCCGATCGGGTGCATGTTCGGCACGTTGGCCATGTCCGGGTACGGTGCCAGCGGGCCTTCGTCGACGATCCGCTGCTTGCCGATTTTGCCCCACCGGGGCATCTCGGCCGGGTCGTCCGTGTCGGTGGCCCAGCAGTGGACGAGGTTCCGCGGCCCGTACTTGTCGCGGAAGGCCGGGTCGTCCGGGTACGAGTACCAGTACGGGTCGGACATGGCGTCCAGGTGGTACAGGTAGCCGAAGAACTCGTCGAACCCGTGCAGGGTCGGGAGGAACTTATTCAGGTCGCCGAGGTGGTTCTTGCCGAACTGCCCGGTGGCGTACCCCCGGGCCTTGAGGGCGGTGGCGA
This sequence comes from Gemmataceae bacterium, assembly GCA_019747655.1. Taxonomy (GTDB): domain Bacteria; phylum Planctomycetota; class Planctomycetia; order Gemmatales; family Gemmataceae; genus Urbifossiella. The sequence goes on from JAIEQO010000175.1 coordinate 5,223, forward strand.
TGGTACACGCCTGGGCCGGCATGCCGACATCGGCCCCGGCCTGGCCGACGGTCGTGAGGCCGGTCCGCAGCGGGATCTCGCCGGTGATGAAGGCGGCCCGGCCGGCGGTGCAACTGGCCTCGGCGTAGTAGTCGGTGAACCGCATCCCCTGGGCGGCCAGCTTGTCCAGGTTCGGGGTCTTGCCGGACATGATCCCCTGGTGGTAGGCCCCGACGTTGAACCACCCGATGTCGTCGCCCATGATGAACAGGATGTTCGGCTTCTTGCCGTCCTTCTGGAGGGTGGCGGACACCTTCGCGTTGTGGGCGTTGACCGCCGCCAGGGCCGCGGCCGTGCCGCCGTCGGCGCAGCACCCGCCGCCGCCG
>JAIEQO010000808.1 GCA_019747655.1 Gemmataceae bacterium
CCGGGGGCCGGGCGGCGGTAGACGGCGGTCACCGGCCGGCCCGGCCGGGACAGGTCCCGGCCTTCGGCCACCGCGGCGGTCGGGGCGACGACCCGGGTCCCGGCCGGGCCGACCGCCGGGACCTTGTAGGCCCCCTTGCCAAGCCGCACCGGCGGGCCGTACCGGTGCTCCTCCCCGCCGGCCCGGGGCCACAGGAACAGGCCGTCGTCGCCCGCGACGACCAGCGACCCGCCCTCCGGGAGGAACCGGGCGTGCAGCCCGGGCAGCCGGCCGAGCCGCTCCCCGGTCGCCGGGTGGAGCAGCTCGACCGCCCCGCCGGCGGCGTCCGGGTTCCCCACCGCCAGGACGCGGCCGTCCGGGCTGAACCCGCCGGGCGAGAGCACCTGGGCCGCCCCCCCGACCAGGACCCGGCGGACGACCGGCCGGGGGCTCAGCTCCCACACCTGGAGTCGCGGGCCGACCCGGCCGACCACCCGCCGGCCGTCGGCCGCGATGCGGGCGCAGGCCGACGGGACGGTCAGCAACTCCTGCATCGTCCCGGCGTCCCACACCCGCCCGGTGCCGTCCAGGGCGTAGGTCAAGAGGAGCGGGGCGGCGGCCGCGAACGACAACTGGGTCTGACCGCCGCCCGGCTCCCCCGGCCGCCCGACCTGTCGGCCGGTCCGGGGGTCGAACAGGCCGACCCTCCCGCCCCCCTCGTAGGTCACGGCGATCCGGCCCCGGTCCGGGGTCCAGGCCACGTCCCACGCGGCCCGGGGCTCCTCCAGCCGGAAGGCGAGCTTCCCGGTTCCGGCGTCGTACACGGCGGCCAGCCGGGGGCCGGCGACCGCCAACTGTCGGCCGTCCGGCCGGTACGCCAGCCGGTGCGACGGCTCGGGCAGCGGGATTGTCCCGGCCGCGGCGCCGGACGCCGGGTCTAACAGCCCGACCGTCTTGGCCGCCCGGTGGGTCAGGGCGAGGACCTGCCCGTCCGGGCGGAACGCCCCGTGGAACCGGCTCGGCCCGGTCCGCTCCCAGCCCTCCCCGCCGGCCGCCCACGGCCAATGTCGCACCCGGTACTCGGTCCCGGTCCCGACCTGGCCGGTGGTCACGACCAGCAGGGCCCGCCCGTCCGGGGCGAATTCCAGGTCGACCGCCCCCCACCCGGGCGGCAGGCGCAGCTCGGCCACGGGGGCGTCGTCGACCAGCCGGCGGACCCAGACCGGCCCGGTCGAGCCGCCGGCCGCGTAGTGGGCGTAGTCCGGGCTGACCGCCAGCGGGCCGTCGGGGGGCTGCACTTCGGCCTCCCGGTGGAGCCGGACGTCGGCCGCCGTCAGGGCCGCGATCGCCTCGTCCCGGACCGACCGGATGTCGTCCGCCGACGCCCCGAGCCGGCGGGCGATGTCCCCGGCGTCCTTGAGGGCCGGGAGGGCGTCGAACCGCCGCCCCCGCTGGCCGCCGAGCCGGGCCGCCCGGGCGCCGTCCCGCAGGCTCCGCCACAACCGGTCCTCGGCCGCGGTCTCGGCCCGGTTCGCCCGCTCAACGTTCGCCTCGGCCGCGGTCCGCCCGCGGACCGCCTCCCCCTCGGCCTTTTCCACGTCCTTGAGGGTGTCCCGATACCAGGCGGCCGCGACCGTCGACCCGGCCGCCAGGGCGACCAGGAGCCCGGCGGCCGTCGCCCCCAGCCCGGCCACCGCCTTGTTCCGCCGGCACCACCGCCAACCCCGCTCGACGGCCCCGACCGGCCGGGCCACGATCGGCCGCCCGGCCAGGAACCGCCGCAGGTCGTCGGCCAGCTCGCCGGCGCTGGCGTACCGCCGGGCCGGGTCCTTCTGGAGGCACTTCAGGGCGATCGTGTCCAGGTCCCGGGGGACGCCCGGCTGGAGCTCCCGGACGGCCACCGGCTCCCGGTTCTTGACCTGGTCGAGGGTCTCGAAGACGCTCGCCCCGCGGAACGGCGGGCGGCCGGTCAGGCACTCGTACAGCACCGCCCCGAGGGCGTACACGTCGGCCGGCGGGCCGAGGTCGGCCAGCCGCCCGGCCGCCTGCTCGGGGGGCATGTACGACGGCGTCCCGAGGACGGCCCCGGTGGCCGTCAGCCCGGCCCCGGAGTCGGTCTGCTTGGCCAGCCCGAAGTCCGTCACCTTCGGAACCCCGGCGGCGTCGAACAGGACGTTGGCCGGCTTGATGTCTCGGTGGATGACGGACAGGCCGTGGGCGCACCCGACCGCCCGGGCCAGGGTCTCGACCAGCCCGGCGGCGGCCGCCGGGGCGAGCGGCCCGTCCCGCAGCCGGTCCGCGAGCGACCCGCCGGGGAGGTACTCGAGGGCGAAGAACGGCCGGCCCTCGGCGTCCGCCCCGAACTCGTGGACCTGGACGACGTGCGGGTGCGACAGCCGGGCGATCAGCTCGGCCTCGGCCAGGACGCCCGCTCCTCGGCCGAGGCGTGCCCGCCGGACAGGACCATCTTGAGGGCCACCGGGCGGTTCAGCCGGACCTGCCGGGCCAGGTAGACCACCCCCATCCCGCCCCGGCCCACCTCCCGCTCGACGGCGAACCCGTCCACCTCCGGCGGGCGGTGCGGCCCCCGCGGGGCGACCGGGGCGGTCGACCCGGGCCTGACCGGCGGGGTGCCCCCCGGCGGGCGGAGGACCGGGAGCATCCCGAGCACGTCGCGGAGGTCGGCGGCCAGGTCCGGGTAGCGGGCGGCGTACTCGTCGGCGGTCGGCCGCTCGCCCCGGTTGAGCCGCTCGGTGAACTCGTCCACCACGGCGGCGAACAGGTCTTCGGCGTCGGAGGTGGTGTCGGGCGGGGTTACGGCGGCACCCGGGCGGAGGGGACTCGTCCGATGATACCAGCCTGCGGGGGAGGGGGAAACGCCCCGGCCCGCGGGGGTCACCCGCGGGCCGGGGGTCGGGCTGCCGGTCAGACGGCCGCGACGGCGAAGGACTCGAAGTTCCCCCAGACCTCGGTCATCGTCAGCCCCACGTCCGCCCCCGCCCCGCCCCACGGGTTGCGGAGGATGATCTTCTTGTTCGCGTCGTCGTACCCGGTCATGAAGTACACGTGGCTGCCGACCACCTTCGGGCTCGCCGTGACGCCCGGGGTGCCGAAGGTGATCGCCTTCCCGGCGATGAAGGCGGCCTTCAGGTCGGCGAACCGGGCCTCGACCGCCCGCCGGTTGTCGACCCCGACCCCGGCGATGTGTTCCATCGCCGTGCCCCCGCCGCCGCCGTTGAGCCCGGCCGGGTTGTCGATCTTGCCGGCCGCGTTCGGGGTGATCTTCCCGCCGATCCCGTTGTACGAGTTGGTCCCGTCCTGGTGGTCCACCCAGCACGACTCGTTCGCCTGGGCGTAGGCCTTCTCGGCCAGGGCCACCCACAGCTCGGTCCCGTCGTCCACCGCCCGGCGGACCTCCGCCCCGTCCTGCGTCTTCGTTCCGACCCCGGCGAACGCCGGCCGCTTGGAGGGCCCGGACACCGGCAGCCACCGGTCCACGGTGACGTACTCGGCCTTCCCGTCGTTGAAGAACCGGACGGTGACGGTCCCGTCGTCGTTCGGGGTGAACATGTCCCGGAGCCGTTGCGGGTCCTGGCGGGCGACGGCCCCGAGGCCGGCCGCGAAGTAGCAGTCGCCGACGTCCCCCTGGTTGATGTCGGCCGCCCCCGGCCCGGCGGCGTCGAACAGCGGCCCGGCCGCCGCCCGGTAGTCGTACAGGGTCGCCCGGTCGTGGCTCTTGGCCATCGGCCGGTCGAGGCCCCGGAACCACTTGTCGACCAGCTTGTGGAGGCGGGCCCCGGTCGCCCCGGTGGTCAGGTTCCCCAGGGGGACCCGCTCGCCCTTCCCGCCGGTGAACCAGAGGTTCGCCAGGTCCCCGCGGACGACCTTCCCGGCCAGGTTCCGGGTGGCGTCCGACATCGTCACCTCGATCGCCGCGGTCAGGGTGTTGAGGTCCTCGAACTCGGCCGCCGAGACCGCCGCGTCGGCCCCGGCCCGGTCCAGGACGGCGGCCATCTCGGCGTGCCCGACCACCCCGTCCCGCTCGGCCGTCCGCACCTCCCGCCGCAGGGTGGCGTCGGCCAGCTTCTCGTCGAACCAGCCGAAGTCGGACCGGACGGCGTTGCCGAGCAGGTCGTAGTGGTGGGTGTACCCGCCGCTGTTCTCGAACTTCGTCGTCCAGACCCAGCCGGTGTCGTGGACGTTGTCGCCGGAGCCGGCCCCGACGTACACGTCGTCCCCCCGGCCGCCGTCCATCCGGTCGGCCCCGCCGTCCCCCTGGAGCCGGTCGTTCCCGTCCCCGCCGGCCAGGTCGTCGTTCTTGGCCCCGCCGAGCAGGGTGTCGCACCCGGCGTCCCCGGCCAGCTTGTCGGCCCCGTCGAACCCGGAGAGCTTGTCGTTCCCGGACCCGCCGTCCAGGTAGTCGACCCCGTTCCCGCCGCGGACGGTGTCGTTCCCGGCCTCGCCCCAGACGACCGCCTTCTTCGTCACGACCGCCCCGGCCTTCTGGAGGTCGACGGTGTCGTTCCCGCCGCCGGCCTTCACCCAGACCTCGTTCACCGCGGACAGGGCGAACGACCGGGAAATCCCGTCCACCTTGATGGCCGAGGCCGTCTGGCGAACGGTGATCGTCTCGCCGACGCCGGTGCCGGTCACGGTCAGAATCTTGCTGACCGGGTCGAGGTCGACGGTGGCCGGGACTTCGCGGGCCTCCAGGGCTTGCAGGCCGAGCTTCGCGGACTTGGTCGTCGGGCGGGTCATGGCCGTCTCCGGTTCGGGTCGGGTTGGTGTCGGGTACACCGACCTACCCGGACGCCGGCCGGTCTCGGGACAAAGAATTTCGGAAGTTGTTCCGGCCCGGCCGGCCGCCGATAATGGCCCCGCTCCCGGAGACCGCCCGATGCCCGCCCCCGCCCCGGACCCGCCCGAGGTCGAGCAGCTCCTGGCCGGCGGGCCGACCGCCGCCGGCGACCTGATCGCCCGCCACCTCCCGCTGATCCGCCAGACGGTCGAGTTCCGGATGGACCGGCTCCTGCGGGCCCGGGTCGACCCGGAAGATGTCGCCCAGGAGGCGGCCCTGCGGATCGCCGGGCGGCTGTCGGACTACCTGGCCCGGCGGCCGATGCCGTTCCACCTGTGGGCCCGCAGGACCGCCCAGGAGGCGCTGATCGACGTCCGCCGGCAGCACGTCGAGGCCGGCTGCCGGGCGGCCGGGAACGAGGTCCCGCTGCCCGACCAGTCGTCGTTCCAGTTGGCCCATCACCTGGCGGCGGCCGCCCCGCCGGCCAGCAAGCTGGCCCGGGCGGCGGAGGCGGCGGACCTGGTCCGGGGGGCGATCGCCGCCCTGGACGAGGCCGACCGGGAGGTGATCCTCTTGCGGAACTACGAGGGGCTGTCGAACGCCGACGCGGCGGCCGTCCTGGGGCTGGACATCTCGGCCGCGAGCAAGCGGTACGCCAGGGCCCTGCTCAAGCTCCGCCAGCTCCTGAACGCCGACGACCTGACCCGGTCCTGACCGGGCGACCGACCACCCCCCCGACGGGAGCCGTCATGCCCCCCGCCCCGACCTGCCCGCGCTGCCGGGCCCTCCTGCCGGCGGACGGCGGCCCGTGCCCGG
>JAIEQO010000376.1 GCA_019747655.1 Gemmataceae bacterium
TGCGGCGGGCGGCGGCCGGCTCGACGCCGGTGGGCGTGTCGGTGCCGGGCCCGGCCGGCTTGCGGCGGGCGGTCTTCTTCGGGGCGGTCGAGGTCTGGCTCGCCGGCTTCTTGCGTGGCGTCGGCACCGGCTGCTACTCCGTGGATTCGGCGGACGGATGCGATTCTACCCCCGGCGGCAACCCCGGCGGGATGTCGGTCGGCCCGGCGGCCCAGGTTAGACGGCGGCCGGGCGGGGTTCGGTTCGTCGGAGACCCCTCCCCCCGACCCCCTCCCCCACAGGGAGAGGGGGAGGAAGACCGGAGCCGGGCCTTACGTTTTTCTCCCCCTCCCTTCCGAGGGGAGGGGGCCGGGGGGAGGGGTCTGTGTCGGCTCCCCCTCTCCCTCCGGGGTGGGGACCTGGGTGGTGGGGTCTGCCCGTTACTCCCTCCGGTTGTTCGGGCCCGTAGAATCGGTACAATCGGAGGCTTGTAGGGCGAAGTGCCCATCACCCTTAGTACAGTACCCCGCCGGGCGTCAACCCCTCGGCCCCCGGGCCGACGCCGGATCGCCGCCGCAAACCGAGGACCGGAAATGGCCTACAACCCGTTCAACATTTTCCGGCGGAACCAGCGGGCGATCTTCGCCGTCATCACCGTCTTCATCATGTTCACCTTCGTCCTGTCCAGCGGGCTCAGCGGCGGGGCGGACTTCTTCGACTGGTTCCCGCAATGGCTGGGGAGCAAGAGTCGCAAGGGCGAATCCCTGGCCACCATCGATGGAAAGACCGTGTACTCCCGGGACGTGGAGCGGGTCCGCCGGCAGCGGGAGCTGGCCTCCCGGTTCATGGAGCTGGCCACCGGCGAGAGCCTGGCCGGGATGCGGCGGACGCTGTCCGACCTGGCCGCCAAGGCCAGCCCGGAGCTGGCCATCTACTACCGGCTGGCCCAGGACCCGCAGATGCTCGTCGGGTTCCCGGGTCTGTCGAACCAACTCCGCAACAACCCGAAGGCGACCGCGGCGGACAAGGAGGCGGCCGACCTGATCGACGCCATGACCGCCCTCGTCCAGTCCGGCGGGCGCCCGTTCGCCGGGGTCCCGAACCGCAACAGCCGGGACGCCATCGAGTTCCTGCTCTGGGAGCGGAAGGCCAAGGACCTGGGGATCGGGTACACCGCCGACGACGTGAAGCCGCTGTTGGACCAGGAGTTCCGCGGCCAGTTCCGCAACGACGTGCCGGTCCGGGAGGCCCTGCGGGAGCGGTTCCAGGGGTTCAGTTGGGACGCCTGCCTGAACGCCCTGGCGGCCGAGTTCCGGGTCCGGACCGCCCGGACCGCCCTGCTCGGCCCGGACCTGACCCCGGCCACCCTGCTCGGCGGCCGGGGCGACCGCACCCTGTCCGCCCACCCGGTCTTCGCCGCCCCCTACGAGGTGTTCGAGTTCTACCGCGACAAGACCAGCCCGACGACCTACGACGTGCTGGCCGTCCCGGCGGCGAACTTCGCCGCGGCCGTCCCCGGCACCCCGTCCGAGGACGAGCTGCGGCGGCTCTTCGAGGACCGCAAGGACGCCGAGCCCGACCCGGCCAAGGAGGAGCCCGGGTTCCGGGAGCCGCGGAAGGTCAAGGTCGAGTGGGTGTCGGCGGCCGGGGACGAGCCGTACTACCGCAACCTGGCGAAGGCGGCCGTCAGCCTCGGGCCGGTGGCGGCCGCCCTGACCCCGCCGGTCGCCGGCGGGTGGCCGGCCGTGGCGATCGCCGCCGTCGGGGCGTCCGACCCGGTCGTCCGTGACCTCTACCGGCGGGATGTGACGGACCGGCACCGGACGATGCTCCAGTACCGGTGGGCCGGCGGGTCGTCGCTTTACCAGGGCGAGGTGCTGGACACCAGCGTGGTCCAGCCGAAGACCCTGGTGGCGGCCGTCGGCGGGCTCGGCCAGCCGCTGGCCACCGCCAGCCTGACGTACACCGCGGCCGTGGCCGCCGAGCAGCGGGCCCGCATCCGGGCCGGGCTGCCGCTGGTCCTGGCCGGGGTCCCTAGCCCGGGCCTGTTGCCCCAGATGGTCGGGGCCGAGGCGATGGTCCGGGCCGCCCTGCCCGACCCGCTGCCGCTCGACGCCGTCCGGCCGGAGCTGGTCGGCCAGATGGTCGAGGCGAAGGCCCGGGAGCTGGCCCTGGCCGACCTCCGCAAGCTCCGGGACGAGGTGGCCAAGCTGACCGACAACGGCAAGGCCAAGGACAAGGGGCCGGCCAAGGCGTACATCGCCGAGTTCGTCAAGGCCCGCGGCCTGACGACCGGGGCGTCGGCCGACTTCCAGGGCGAGCACACGATCGGCGACGACCCCGGGCTGGCCCCGCTCAAGGCGGTGCTGGACAAGCCGAGCGGGCTGAACCCGCACGGCAACCTCCCGGTCCCGTTCGGCCGGCGGTTCTTCTACGCCGAGCGGCCGTCCCAGCCCGGGAGCCCGCCGGCCACGTCCCCGGCGACCGGGACGTACCAGCCGGAGCTGTACCCGGAGAACCCGGCCGGCGGGCTGAGGGCCACCGACGGGAAGGCCGACCCGATGTTCCTGGCCTGGCGGACGGCCGAGGAGCCGGCCCGGAGCCTCGCGTACCAGGTGGCCCGGCCGAAGGTGGTCGAGGCGTGGAAGCGGGCCAAGGCCCGGGACCTGGCCAAGGCCGAGGCCGAGCGGATCGCCGCCGAGGTCCGGGCCATGCCGCCCGGGACGGCCGCCGAGGTCATCCGGCAGCGGCTCCGCGACACCCAGGCCCAGCTCAAGGCGAAGGCCGCCGACCCGAAGGCCCAGGACCGGGTGAAGCTGTTCCCGATCCCGAACGTGGCCGAAATCCAGACCGGCCCCGACCTCCCGTTCTCCATGCCCGGGGCCGGCGGCGACATCCGCCCGTTCGGCCTGCCCCAGACCGCCGACCTGCCGTACCCGACGGTCGACATGGTCAAGGGCCTGTTGGCCGAGCGGACCAAACCGGCCGGGACCGCCCAGGTGTTCGCCGACCGGCCGAAGGACACCTACTACGTGGCGGTCGTGACCGACCGGCAGGAGCGGGGGCCGGACCAGTTCCGGCGGGCGATGTACGGCCCGGGGGAGATTCCCGGACTCGGGCTCGGCCGGAGCCAGGTGAAGGAGGGGCTGACCGGGGCGTTCCGGGCGGAGGCCTACCGCCGGGCCATGGAATCGGTCATGGGCATCATGAAGAAGGAGTACGGCTACTCCGAGACCGACGAGCAGAAGAAGCGGCTGGACGAGGCCGAGAAGCGGGGGGACGAGTAACCCTCGCGGGGCACACCCGGGGTTTCACCCCGGGCTATGCTGTGTGACCCCTTCGGGGTCCAAGTCCGCAGCCTGAAGGGCTGCCACAGCATAGCCCGGGGTGAAACCCCGGGTCGTCTTCCACCGCGGACGTTTCCCCCCGCTCCGGGTAGAATCGCGGCCAGCCCTCCCCGCGACCCGGAGCCCCGATGACCGCCCTCCTGCCGCTCGCGGCGGCCGTTCTGGCCGCCGCCCCCCAGCCCGCCCCGGGCCTGTCGGCCAGGACCGTCGAGGTCTACGACCTCGTCGAGCTGACCGTCCCCCGGCCGCCGGCCAAGGACGGCGCGAACCCGTTCGACGTGCCGCTGGCCGTCACCGTCACCGGGCCGGACGGGAAGGCCACCGAGATCGCCGGGTTCTGCGATTCGGCCGACGGGTCGGTCTACCGGGTCCGGGTCATGCCGTCGAAGCCAGGCAGGTATCACATCTCCGGTGCCGCGCTCGGACTACCGGAGGGGGTTCGGTTCGCTTTCACGGCCACCCCGTCCAAGCGCCGAGGCCCGGTCCGGGTCGACAAGGACCACCCGTACCACTTCGTCTGGGAGGGGACCGGCGAGCACTACTTCCTCAACGGCCTGACCACCTACTGGCTGCTCGGGGTGCAGGACGAGGCCCGCATCGCCGCCGCCATCGACCGCTTCGCCAAGCACAAGGTCAACCGCATCCGGGTCGCCCTGAACGCCCGCACGGCCGACGGCGGGCGGTGGTTCGAGCCGCAGGTCAAGAACTCCGACCTGTTCAAGTTCCGCATCAACCCCTGGCCGGCCAGGAACCCGGACAGCCCCTCCGACCCCGGCCTCGACACCTCCCGGTTCGACGTGGCCCTGTGGCAGAAGATGGACCGGCTCGTCAAGCACGCCCGGGACAAGGACGTGGTCGTGTCGGTGATCTTCCACCTCGACGGGGCGGACAAGGGCGTCGACCCGTTCGGCAAGGGCGACAAGAAGTGGCCCGGCTCCGAGGACGAGTGGAAGTACTACCGGTACGGGGTGGCCCGGCTGTCCGGGTACAGCAACGTGATGTGGGACGTGACGAACGAGTGGCACCTGTTCCGGAACGAGGCGTGGACGAACAAGGCCGGCGAGGTCATCAAGGCGGCCGACCCGGTCAAGCACCTGGCCAGCGTCCACGGGCACGGCGAGTTCCCGTTTTACAAGTCGCCGTGGGTCGACTACGCGATGTACCAGGTGTGGGACGAGCACGGGGCTTACAAGTTCCTCCGCAACGCCCGCGAGCTGGCCCGGAAGGCCGGCCGGCCGATGCCGCAGGTGAACGAGGAGTACGGGTACGAGGACCACTACCCCGGGCCGTGGGGCGGCGGGCGGAAGAAGCCGGCCCGGGTGGCCGACAACCGCCGCCGGCTGGCCTGGGAGATGTCGATGGCCGGCGGCTACCAGACCGGCGGGGAGCGGGCCGACGAGCCCGGCCAGGGCGGGTGGATCACCGGGCTGGGCAACGACGCGATGGTGATGCCGCCGATGATGGCCAGGATGGTCGACTTCTTCACCGCCTTCGAGTGGTGGAAATGTAACCCGGCCGACGGCGTCGCCGACGACGGGGCGCTGGTGCTGGCCGACCCGGGCAAGGTGTACGCCGTGTACCTGCCGAAGGGCGGGGCGACGGCGGTGAAGCTGCCGGCCGGGGGGTGGGTGACGAAATGGTACGACCCGCGGGCCGGGAAGTGGCTGGAGGGTCAGGCGTTCGAGGGGGGCGGCGAGGTGACGTTGACCGCCCCGGCCGCCGACGACTGGGCGGCGCTGGTGACGAGGAAGTAGGGCCGGCTGTGCCGGCCGGTGCAGTAGGGCCGGCTGTGCCGGCCAGGACCGCTGCCGGCGGGTGGGTGGGTTGGCCACGTCGAACTCGTAGGCGGTCGGGGGCGCGCCGCCGCGCTCGGCGTTCCGGCCTCCCGTCCGGACATCCGTGCTGCGGTCGGTCGGCCGCACCGGGCCTCCGCCGGACCGGCCCGACCCGCGCCGAAAACCGCCCCGGTCCCCGGTCTCGTCTTGACTTTCCCCCGCCCGGGCGGCGACATTAACGGAAGACTCGCTCGGACTCGCGCGACCCAAACCCCCGGCGGCCCGGACGCCCCCTCGCTTCAGCCTCCCCCTGAAGGAGGTCCGTGTGTCTACCAAAACGCTCGTGATCGACGGCAGCGACACCAAGCACTTCGCCCTCGCGGTCATCGACGGCCTCCTCCAGGTGGGCGACACGCCGACCCACCCCGAGGGGATCGCCCGCGGCCTGCGCGTCCTCCGCATCCACTGCGAGGTCGAGATCGAGGAGGGGCGGG
>JAIEQO010001036.1 GCA_019747655.1 Gemmataceae bacterium
ATGTACTCGATCGAGAACAGCTACAACCCGGACATGCTCCGGGAGTGGGACACGTCCGTCCGCAAGGCCCTCGGCCGGGGCGAGCCCGTCGCCTACGTCGTCGAGTTGAAGATCGACGGCGTCGCCCTGTCGCTCACCTACGAGGACGGGCTGCTCTCCCAGGGGGCCACCCGCGGCGACGGCGAGACCGGCGACGACGTGACCCACAACGTCAAGACCATCCCCGGCCTGCCGCTCCGCCTGCGGACCGACACGGCCCCGAAGCTGTACGAGGTCCGCGGCGAGGTCTACCTGACCCGGGCCGACCTGATCCGCATCAACCGCCGGCGGGTGGAGGAGGGCGACAAGCCCTACGAGAACTGCCGGAACCTGACGGCCGGGTCGATCCGCATGCTCGACCCCCAGGAGGTCGCCCGCCGGACCCTGCGGTTCTTCGCCTACGCCCTCGGCGAGCACGACGGCGTCGACGTCCACTCCCACAGGCAGTCGCTCGCCCGGATGAAGGAGTTCGGCTTCCCGGTCAACCCGCACACGGCCGCGTTCGACACCATCGACGGCGTCATCGCCCACTGCGCCGAGTGGAACGCCAGGCGGCACGACCTGCCCTACGACACCGACGGGATGGTCGTCAAGGTGGACGACTTCGGCCAGCGGGAGCGACTCGGGTACACCAGCAAGTTCCCCCGCTGGGCCCGGGCCTACAAGTTCGAGGCCGAGCAGGCGGTCACCAAGCTCGCCCGGGTCGAAGTCCAGGTCGGGCGGACCGGGAAGCTCACCCCGGTCGCCCACTTCGACCCGCCGGTCCGGCTGGCCGGCACTACCGTCAGCCGGGCCAGCCTGCACAACGCCGACGAGATGGCCCGCAAGGATGTCCGGGTCGGGGACATGGTGGTCGTCGAGAAGGCCGGGGAGATCATCCCGCAGGTTGTGAGGGTCGAGACGGCCACCCGGACCGGCCAGGAGACCGCGTTCGTCTTCCCGGCCGCCTGTCCCATCTGCGGGTCGGCGACCCGCCGCGACCCGGACAGCCCGTTCGTCTACTGCACCGCCCCCCGGGGGCAGTGCGGCGGGCAGCTCAAGCGGCAGCTCCTCCAGTTCGCCCGCCGGGCGGCGATGGACATCGAGGGGTTCGGGGAGGCGATCGCCGACGAGCTGCTGGCCGCCGACCTCGTCGAGTCGCTGCCCGACCTGTACCGGCTGACCAAGGACGACCTGCTCAAGGCCCGGCCGCCGAAGGACGCCAAGAAGGCCGGCGGGAAGTGGGCCGACAACCTGCTGGCGGGAATCGCCGGCAGCAAGGACCGGGGGCTGGCCCGGTTCCTGGCCGGGATCGGGGTCCCCCGGGTGGCCGACAGCATGGCCGACATCATCGCCCAGGAGTTCTTGTCTATTGACGCATTGGTGGACGCCCCGGAGGAGCGGCTGTTGCAGGTCGAGGGGGTCGGGCCCGAGCGGGCCACCGGCATCCGCGATTACTTCCAGACCCCGGCCGTCCGGAACATGATCGCCGACTTCCAGGAACTCGGGCTGAAGCTGACCGAAGAGAAGCGGGCCGCGCCGGCGGCCCCGGCCGGTGGGGCCGCGGCCCCGCTGCTCGGCAAGACGGTGGTGGTGACGGGCACGCTGGCCCGGTACGAGCGGGCCGAGATGGAGGAGCTGATCCGCTCGCTCGGCGGCAAGCCGTCGGGCAGCGTGAGCAAGAAGACGGACTACCTGGTCGCCGGGGGGAAGGCCGGGAGCAAGCTCGACAAGGCGAAGGAGCTGGGCGTGCAGGTCCTGACCGAGGACGAGTTCGACACCCTGATCGGTCGGGATGGCAAGAATTAACCACAGAGTCACAGAGGACACCGGGCAGACAAAGACCGGGATCAGAGTTCATTGACTTTGACTTGGTCTTCGCTTGCTCGGTGTCCTCTGTGACTCTGTGGTGAATCCCCACCCGGATCACCGCCGGTCGTACTCGGTGACCCGGGTCCAGGACCGCTTGAGCATCCCGACCACCGCCCACCCGGTCAGCATCCCGAGCAGGTAGGCGGCCCCGACCAGGACCGGGATCGAGACCGTCGGCCGGGACTGCCCGAACAGGTCGATCTGGACCGACTCCCGGTTCAGGTAGGAGAAGTACCCGAGTACCCCGACGAACGCGACCAGGAACAACAGGCTGAGCGCGCGCATCGGTGCCTCCCCGGTGAACGGGGGCGGTGCCCCCGGGTTGTATCTACCCCCGTCAGTGCGAACCCGGTGCCAATCCCGATCCGTCCCGTCTTGGCACAACGGTTGCCCAAGTCCTACCGCCTGCAACGCCCGCACGGCGGGCGGATTCGACCCCAACGGAGACGGACGATGGCGACCAAGAAGAACGACCACACCACCAGTAAGGACCCCGAGAAGTCGGTCGACGTGCCCCCGTACGGCAGCCGCAACCCCGACCCGCTGACCGACCAGCCCGGCTCCCACCCGGTCGAAACGGGCGTCGGGGCGGTGCTCGGCGGGGTGGCCAGCGGCCTGGCGGTCGGGGCGGTCGGCGGCCCGGTCGGGGCGGTCGTCGGCGGGATCGTCGGCGGGGCCGTCGGCGGCGGGCTGGCCGGCAAGGGGGTCGGCGAGCTGATCGACCCGACCACCCAGGACAACTGGCTGCGGGACTACTTCAAGTCCGACAAGACGGCCTCGGCCGGCGGCCGGACCGAGGAGCACTACCGCCCGGCCTACCGGTACGGGTCCGAGTCGGCGTCCCGGTACGAGGGGCGGCGGTTCGAGGACGTGGAGACCGACCTGCGGGCCGGGTACGAGCGGGACCACGGCACCTCCGGGGTCGGCTGGGAGCACGCCCGGGGGGCCGTCCGGGACGCCTTCGACCGGACCATCCAGCTCCGGGAGGAGCGGCTGAAGGTGAGCAAGCACCGGGAGGCGGCCGGGGACGTGACCGTCCGCAAGGAGGTCATCACCGAGAACAAACAGGTCACCGTCCCGGTCGAGCGGGAGGAGGTCGTGATCGAGCGGCGGCCGGCCCACGGGACCGCGGCCGCCGGCGACATCCGGGCCGAGACCATCCGGGTCCCGGTCAGCGAGGAGCGGGTCGACGTGTCGAAGGAGGCCGTCGTCACCGAGGAGGTGAACGTCGGCAAGCGGAAGGTGACGGACCAGAAGACGGTCGGCGGGACGGTCAAGAAGGAGGAGGTCCGGGTCGAGGAGACCGGGAACGTGGACGTGAAGGGGAACGTCAAGAAGACCGACAAGCGATAGCCACCGGCCCGGTCTTCCGGAGCCCGCCCGGGAATCCGGGCGGGCTCCTTCGTTTCCCGGCACCGCGATTGCGTCACGTCCGACGTGGTCCCGCCCGTTCCCCTGGGAGGCCTGACCGTGGCCAGCAATACCACACCGAAAGACCCGGCCAAGACGGTCGACGTGCCGCCCTACGGTCCCCGCAACGCCGACCCGATCACCGACCAGCCGGGGTCACACCCGGTCGAAACGGGCGTCGGGGCGGTGATCGGCGGGGTCGCGTCCGGGCTGGCGGTCGGGGCCGTCGGCGGCCCGGTCGGGGCGGTCGTCGGGGCGATCATCGGCGGGGCGGCGGCCGGCGGGCTGGCCGGCAAGGGGGTCGGCGAGCTGCTCGACCCGACGACCGAGGACAACTGGATCCGGGAGGCCCTCGGGGCGAGCCACCCGGCCGACACGCCCGAGCGGGTGGCCGCCCACCGGCGGGCGTTCCGTTACGGGTCGGTGGCCCGGGAGCGGTTCCCCGGGCGGATGTTCAAGGACGCGGAGGCCGAGCTGCGGGCCGGTTGGGAGGACGTCGGCGAGGCCGCCCCGTGGGCCGAGGTGTACGCCTCGGTCCGGGCCGGGTTCGACGGGACGGCCCAGCACCCGACCCTGCGTTCGTGAGTGAGCAGTCATCAGTGAGCAGTGACCAGCGAAGAGTCCCGAACACTCCGTGCCGGTCACTGGCCGCGGGTCTGGTCGCTGGTCGCTGGTCACTGCTTACTGATGACTGGTCACGGCTCCCGCCGGTCGCTCACGGCCCCGTACAACAGTGCCCCGGCCGCCCCGCCCACCAGCGGGGCCGCCCAGAACAGCCAGAGCTGCTGGAGCGGGCCGGTCCCGCCCAGCGCCGCCACCACCACCGCCGGGCCGGTGCTCCGGGCCGGGTTCACGCTCAGGTTCGTCACCGGGATGCCGATCAGGTGGATCAGGGTCAGCCCCAGCCCGATGGCGATCGGGGCGAACCCGCCCGGGGCCAGCCGGTCGGTCGCCCCGAGGATGACGAACAGGAATACCGCCGTCAGCACCACCTCGGCCGCCAGGCAGGCGACCAGGTCGTACCCGCCGGGCGAGAACTCGGCGTACCCGTTGGTGGCGAACACCCCGGCCTTGGTGACATCGAGCGGCTGGAAGTCGGCCTTGTGGGACGCGATCAGGTACAACAGCCCGGCCCCCACCAGCCCGCCGGCCACCTGGGCGACGATGTACCCGAGGGCTTGGGCCGCCGGGAACCGCCCCCCGACCACCAGCCCGGCCGTCACCGCCGGGTTCAGGTGGCAGCCGCTGACGTGCCCGATGGCGTAGGCCATTGTCAGGACCGTCAGCCCGAACGCCAGCGACACCCCGACCAGCCCGATCCCGATGTTGATCGGGCTCGACCCCTCCTTGATGAACACGGCCGCGGCCAGCACGGCACTGCCGCACCCACCGAACACCAGCCAGAACGTCCCGACCCCCTCGGCCAACAGCTTCTTCCCCACGGCACGAGTCTCCCGGAGTAACCGACGCGGCGAGTCGCGGCCGGGTGACACCGGCCCCAGCCCAATGTGATAGCCGCACGGCCGGGCGGGCGTCCAATGAATTCGGTACGGGCGGGCGGTTTCCCGGCGGCCGGCCGTCAGTCCGGCCCCCGGACGTAGTACAGCGGGGTCCGCAGCTCGGCCTTCCGCATGGTGACGACGTGGCCGTCGCAGTACACCACGGTGTACACCCCGTCGTGCCGGTTCTCCGGGTAATGGTTGATCGCGTCCGGGTTGTTCTCGACCGGGACCGGCAGCCCGTCGGCCTGGCAGTTGTACGACCGGCAGTGCTCCCACCCGAGCATCACCTGGCTCGTCCCGTTCCCGTTGGTCACGTCCACCACCCGCTGCCCGGACGGCCCGCCGTTCACCCCGTTCAGGGCGTAGCTGAGCTGGACCCGCCGGCCCAGGGTCGGGCTGCCCGGGAGCACGTCGAGCCCGTTCGGGCAGTGGAACACCTTCCGGTTCCCCTCGACGTACGGCCAGATGTGGGTCCGGGTCGGGTCGTAGTCCGGCAAGGGGTCCTCGCCGTAGCTCACCCGGTCGTCGAACGGGGCCCAGTGGACCCCGCCGGCGGTGTACGGCGGGAGCCGGTCGTCGCGGTCCAGGGCGTAGTGGTGGCAGGCCAGCCCGAGCTGCTTGATGTTGTTCGCGCACTGGATGCGGGCGGCCGCCGCCCGGACCTTCTGGACCGCGGGCAGCAGCAGGCCGATGAGGACCGCGATGATGGCGATCACCACCAGCAGCTCGATCAGCGTGAAGGCCCCCCTGGGACCGCGGCCGTCCCGGCCGCCCTTGAAGCGATCGAAGGGCG
>JAIEQO010000617.1 GCA_019747655.1 Gemmataceae bacterium
TGAGCCCCCTGTTCGATCAGCAGAACAGGGGGCTCACGCCCCCCGCTCGCCGAAGCTGATCGAACAGGGGGCTCACGCCCCCCGCTCGCCGAAGCCAGCCGACCCGCCCGGTGCTTGCACCGTGCGGGTTTTTTCGTGTACAGTGCCGTCATGAGCACGACCGCCGACCCGGCCGCCGAGGTCGAGTACCCCAGCTCGGACGGCCAGCCCATCGCCGAAAACACCCTCCAGTTCCAGTGGATCATGACGATCCAGGGGAACCTCGACCTCCTGTACCGGAACGACCCGGCGGTTTTCGTCGCCGGGGACCACCTGATCTACCCCGTCGAGGGCGATGCCACGATCCGGAAAGCCCCGGACGTGTACGTCGCCTTCGGCCGGCCGAAGGGCCACCGCGGCAGCTACCAGGTGTGGGAGGAGGGCGGCGTCTTCCCGCAGGTGGTGTTCGAGGTGTTGTCCCCGGGGAACACCGCCCACGACATGATCGAACGGCGGAAGTTTTACGACCGGTACGGGGCCGAGGAGTTCTACGTCTACGACCCGCAGGAACCGGACCCGGAGGTGGAGGGGTGGGTGCGGGCCGGCGGAAAACTCCGGGCGGTGTCGGACATGGACGGCTTCGTCAGCCCGCGGCTCGGGGTCCGGTTCGACCTGTCCGGTGCGGAATTGGTCCTTTACGGGCCGGCGGGCGACCGGTTCCTGACATTCGTCGAACTCGGCGAGGTCCAACGGCAAGCGGTTGCGGAGGCGGCCGTCGAGCGGCAGCGGGCGGAGCAGGAACGCCGGCGGGCCGAACAAGAACAGCAGCGGGCGGCGGTGGCGGACGAGCGGGCGGCCCGGCTCGCGGCCCGGCTCCGCGAACTCGGCGTCGACCCGGACGCGGTGTAAGCGCGACGAGGCCCGGGCGGTTGTCGCCCGGGCCTCGTTACTTCCCGGGACCGCGGCCGTCCCGGCCGCTCTTCGACCCGCGTGGAGAGGCGGCCGGGACGGCCGCGGTCCCGGGGAGGGGATCGCCCACGTCCGGTACTACTCCTTCAACTCCCAGACCCGGACCGTCTTGTCGGCCGAGCCGGTTACGAGCGTCTTGCCGTCCGGTCCGAAGGCCACATCCTTGACCGAGTCCGTGTGCCCTTTCAGCACGGCCAGTTGCTTCCCCGTCGCGGCGTCCCAGACCCGGGACGTGTGGTCCTGCCCGCCGGTTGCCACCCGCTTCCCGTCCGGGCTGAAGGCGACCGCCGAAACGATCCCGTCGAGGCCCTTCAGCACGGCCGCCACCTTTCCGGTCGTCACGTCGTACAGGGCGGCGAAGCCGTTCTCGCCGACGACCGCCACGAGATTCCCGTCCGGCGAGAACCGGACCGCCGTGGCCGCCAGCTTAGGCGCGTCCACCACCCAACGGGTCCGGTGCCCGGCCCGCTCGACCAGCCGGACGGCCGGCCCGGCGGTGACGACGGCGACCAACTCCCCGTCGGTCGAGGCCGCCAGGTGGGTGATGTCGGCGTCCAGCTCGACGTTCTCGAACTTGACCGCCGACTCCGGGTCGGTGAACGGGCTCGCCCGGAGGACGAACGAACTCGCCTTATTCGACTTCTCGACCCACGTCGAGCCGTCGGCCGAGAACCCGAGGTTGCGGGCCGGGTCGTCCGGGCTGCCGTACCCGGCCCCGGAGCTTGGGCCGTCTTTGCTCACGTCCTTCCAGAACACGGTCCGGCCGCCGTCCAGGATCATGAACAGGTCGGTCCCGCCCGGCTTGAACCCGAGCCGGTCGACCGCGGTGATGTGCCCGTCCCCTTCGCCGCCTTTCAGCAGGACCTTCGGGTCCTTCCCGGCCTTCGGGTCCCACAGCCAGAGGGTGCCGCTCTCGTCGCTGCCGGCGACGACCCCGTCCGGCCCGGCGGCCAGGACGGTGATCGGGTGGTCCCGCTTCAGGGTCTGTGTCGTCACCCACCCCCGGGCCGGCTTGGATGCCGGGGCCGTGTCGGCGGCGGGCGACTCCGGCTTAACCGGCGGGTCGGCCGCCCGGCCCATCCCGGCCAGCCCGGCCCCGGCGATCAGCAGCCCGGCGGCCAACCCGGCCAGCCCGGCCGCCTTCCACTTGGTCCACCACATCGCGTTCATGACGCCTCGGCTGAGGGTGTCGGCCAGCCCGGCCGGGACGGGTAATCCGTCCGCCAGCAGGCCGGCCACGGTGACGGTGGACGCGGTCAGCTTCGCGGGCACCATCGCCCGCAGCGGCCGCGCCGACAACACCCCCGCGAGGGCCGCTGCCGACAGCCCGACGCCCCGGCGGGTCAGCCGGTCGGCGAGCAGGTCCAGCGCCCGGGCCAATCGCCCCGAGAGCGTCCCCTCGGTCCACCCGAGCCGGGCGGCGGCTTCCCGCCGCGACCGCCCGGCCAGATGGCACTCGACCACCGGCAGCCGGTACTTCTCGGGCAGGCCGAGTAGTACCTCGTCGATCACGGCGGCGAGGCCGTCGGGCGGTGGCGTGCTGGCTGGAACGGGCCGTTCGACGGCGATCCGTTCGGCGGCCAGCCGGCGGGCGGCGGTCCGCCGGGCCTTCAGGCAGACCCGGCCGGCGACCCCGTGCAGCCACGCCCCGGCCCGGCCGGGCGGCACCGCGTCCGGCTTGGCGGCCAGGACGAGGAACGTCGCCTGGAAGGCGTCCTCGGCGTCGTGGTGGGCCGGGAGCATCCGCCGGCAGACGCCGAACACCATCGGCCCGTGCCGGCGGACGAGGGCGGCGAACGCCCCCTCGTCCCGGCCGTCGCGGAACCGACGGACCAGCTCCGCGTCCGGCAGCGGTGACGGGCCGGTGAGGCGATGGAGAACGGCGGGCATCCGGCGACCCTCGCGGGGGGTTGTCGGCGTACTACTCCCGCCGGGGCCGCGGCGCGTACGGAACTTGGTTCCGAATCGTCAGGTCCGACCGACCGGGGTTGACCGCGCCGTCGATAAATGATATAATGTACACTAGTGACATCGGATGCCGTCCTGGCCGGTAGACAAACCCTCCGTTGCCGTATACGGCAACGGAGGGTTCAGAGTGTAAAACCCAACAGGACCAGAGGTTACGATAAAATCTCGTGCCGACCGTGACCGGATGCCCGCGAACACAGGTCGCGAGTACTGGTTCAAAACCGTTATCGGTCAACAGTTTCCGACGCCAAGCTGTGTCGGCGTAAAACAAGAGGGGAGGGGTAGGGTCGTTTCCGCCGATTAGCCCCGCTCGCCGATCGGCGGTACCGCTCTGCGGGCCGGGCCTTTGTATAAACCGCGGGGTCGGATCAGCCGGTTGTTGTCGAGTTGCTCGATGACGTGAGCCGCCCAGCCGGTAATCCGGGACATGGCGAAGATCGGGGTGTAGAGCGGGATTTCCAGCCTCATCGCGTGATACAGCCGGCCGGCCGGCCAGTCGAGGTTCGGGTACATGCTCTTCTCGGCCGCCATGACCTGCTCGATCACCTCGGCCCGGTCCTCAATCCCCGCCGTCCCGGCCGCTTCCGCCGCCTTGCGGGCGTAGGCCTTGAGGATGCCGGCCCGCACGTCGCCGGCCTTGTAGACCCGGTGGCCGAAGCCCATGATCCGCTCCTTCCGGGCCAGGGCGTCCCGCACCCACCGCTCGACCGCCTCGGAGGTGTCGCCGGCCGCGTTCAGGATGTCCACCACCTTCTCGTTGGCCCCGCCGTGGAGCGGCCCCTTGAGGGCCCCGATGGCCCCGGTGACGGCGGCGTGCAGGTCGGACAGGGTCGAGGCGATCACCCGGGCGGCGAACGTCGAGGCGTTGTACTCGTGCTCGGCGTACAGGATCAGCGACACGTCCAGGGCACGGACCTCGTCCGGGGAGGGGTCGGTGCCGCGGATCATGTACAGGAAGTTGGCGGCGTGGCCGAGGTCCTGCCGGGCCGGCGGGGGGTTGTTCCCCTTGCTCAGGTGGTAGTGGTCGGCGACGGCGACCGGGATTTGGGCCAGTAGACGCTCGGCCTTGCGGACGTTGGCGTCGTGGGCCAGGTCGCCGGCGTCCTGGTCGAAGTGGGCCAGGGCGCTGACCGACGTGCGGAGGGCGTCGAGCGGGGTCGTCCACCGGGGCAGGGCGGCCAGGAACTCCCGGAGCGGCGGCGGGAGCCGGCGGGCGGCCGCCACCCGCTCCCGGAACGCCTGGAGCTGGGCCGCGGTCGGCAGCTCGCCGTGGATGAGGAGGTAGGCCGTCTCGTCGAACGAGGCGTGCTCGACGAGATCGCCGACGAAGTAGCCGCGGTAGCTGAGCCCCCCCTCGACGGTGCAGATGGCCGTCTCCCCGGCGATCACGCCTTCCAAGCCGGGGGAGTAGGCGGGGGTGGTCATGGCGTCTCCGCGGCGGGGCTAAGCCGGCGGGTCACCGGCCGGCCCGAAATAGGCCCGGTCCCGTTCTTCGTAGCCGTTATACCCGAGCCGGTCGTAGAGTTCGGCCCGGGTTAGCATTTTCGGCAGGGCGGACTGCTGGTGGCCGTCCCGTAGGAGGGCGGCCAGAGTGTCCTCCGCGGCTTTCATCGCCACCCGGAAGGCGGTCAGCGGGAAGAGGACGAGCCGGTAGCCCATCGCCCCGAGGGTGGGCACGTCCAACCCCGGGCTGCGGCCGAACTCGGTCATGTTGGCGAGCAACAGCGTTGGCACACGGCGGGCGAATTCGGCGAACTCGTCGGCCGTTTCGAGGGCCTCGGGGAAGATGCCGTCGGCGCCCGCTTCGAGGTAGAGTTCGGCTCGGCGGACGGCGTCGTCGAAGCCGTTGACGCCGCGGGCGTCGGTCCGGGCGAGGATGAGGAAGTCCGGGTCGCGGCGGGCGGCGACGGCGGCCCGGACCTTCGCCGCCATCTCCTGCGGCTCGACGAGCGACTTGCCGGACAGGTGGCCGCACCGCTTCGGCAGTTCTTGGTCTTCGAGGTGAATCCCGGCCGCCCCTGCGGCCTCAAACAGGCGGACCGTCCGCTCGACGTTCAGCGATTCACCGAACCCCGTGTCCGCATCGCAGAGCAGGGGAAGGCCGGTCGCCTGGGCCGTCAGTGCCGCGTGCTGGATAAACTCGGTGAGTGTGAGCAGGCCGATGTCCGGCACCCCCGAGCCGGCCGAAAGGGCACCCCCCGAGAGGTAAACCGCCCGGAACCCCAGGCGTTCGGCCATCCGGGCGACGAGCGGGCTGAACGCGCCGGGAAGACACACCGGGCTTAGCGCGGCGGCATCGCGGAGTTGTCGGCCCGGGGACGGGCGAACCTGTGCGGCCATCGGCGGCTCCGTTGTGGGTGAACTGGCGCCGGGCGGACCGAGTCCGGCGGGCGGCGGAGAATTCGCCGGCCCGCGGTTGACACCCCGCCCGGGGTATTTATAATCCCCATCGTGCCCCGATGCCCCTTGAGGGAACTCCCGAATGGGCTACACCCGGCCGATTCGTGCAACAAACATCCCGCCTGTAGGGGGATAGCTCTCGCCGACGAACCGGGTGTTCGGTGGGGGCCAAACCGACAACGGTTTGGCCTTCGGCTTTCACGGGATAGGCGTCGCGCGTATAGCTCAGTTGGCTAGAGCGCAGCTCTGATAAAGCTGAGGTCCTTGGTTCGAATCCAAGTACGCGCACT
>JAIEQO010000673.1 GCA_019747655.1 Gemmataceae bacterium
ACTTCGGCGATCGGGTCGGGGGCGGGCTCTTCGCCCTCGGCCGCCGGGGGCGGGGCCGGCCGCTCGGCGATCCGCTGGAGGTCGAAGAACTGGGCCAGGGCGGCGTCGAGTTCGGCCCCGGCGGGGGGCGTGGCCGGGGCATCCTTAAGCCGGTCGCGGAGCCGCCCGGCGGCGTCGGCGGGGAGCCGCCCGAGGATGGCCTCGGCCGCCTCGGCGGGCAGGGCCCGGAGGAGCGTCAGCGCCGTATCGTCCCCGCCCTCGGCCATCGTCGTCCTCGTCGCTCCCGGGGGAGCGGGCACCC
The DNA here is from genome assembly GCA_019747655.1 of Gemmataceae bacterium. Lineage (GTDB taxonomy): Bacteria > Planctomycetota > Planctomycetia > Gemmatales > Gemmataceae > Urbifossiella. The sequence continues at coordinate 302 of JAIEQO010000673.1, forward strand.
GGCCCGCCACCGTCATCGTACCGAGTGCGGGCCGGAGGCCCGCGTTCCCAGGAGGTTACTACCCGACCATCAGCTTGAACACGTCGGCCGCCCGGTCCGGGTCGGTCCGGGCCAGTTCGGACAGCCGGTTCAGGTCGGCCTGCCGGCGGCCCTCGGCCCGGGCCGACTCGACCGACTCCCGGGCCGCCGCCTCGGTGGCCGCCAGTTCCGCTGCCGTTCGCCGCCGGCGACGCAGGAGCAGGAGCGGCACCACCGCCAGCCCCAGGACGACTGCCACCGCCAGCAGCACGTTCCTGGCGAGGGCCACGTACCCCTGGAGCCGCTGCACCCGGACGGCCTCCTCGTCCGGCTCGGGCGGGCCCACGAGGCTCGCCAGCTTCACGTTCGTCAGCTTCACCTCGTCCCGGCCCTGCCGGAACCCGACCGCCTGCTTGATGAGGTCCTGGGCGTCGTCCGGGCTCAGGCCGGGGCCGCCCTGGCCGGTCAGGTCCACCAGGGCCGCGACCGTCAGCCGGGTGACGCCGCCCATCCGGTCCTCCATCTCCCGGACCGACTCGCTGTAGGCGTAGTCGGTCTGGATGATCTCTTCCGAGGACGACCCGCCGCCACCGGGCCGGCCGCCGCCGAGCGGCCCGCCGGCCCGGGCGACGTTCGACACCGCCCCGACCACGCCCCCCCCGCCGCCGGAACTCCCCTTCACGCTCGTCGTCCGCTCGGCCACCACCAGCTTCTCGTCCGGGTAGACCGTCTTCTTCCGCTCCTTGACCTGCTGGAAGTTCACGTCCGCGCTGACCCGGACGACCGCCCGCCCGGCCCCGAGGTGCTGGGACAAGAGTTCCTCGGCCTTCGTGCTCAGGTACGTCTCCAGCTCACGCCGGTACTCCAACTGCGGGGCCGGGAGCGAGTCCCGGTCGCCGGCGTGCGGGTCGGAAAGCAGCCGTCCGGACGAGTCGACGACGGTGACGTTTTCGGGCTTCAGCCCCTCGACGCTCCGGGCGACCAGCGACACGATCCCGGCGGCCGAGGACCGGCTCAGGGACGCCCCGGGCTTGAGCTGGATGACCACGCTGGCCGTCGGCGGCCGCTGGTCGCGGACGAACGGGGTCGGGTCGGGCCGGGCGATCATCACCCGGGCCGACTTGACCGGGTCGAGCTTCTGGATGGAGCGGGCGAGTTCGGCCTGCAACGCCCGCTGGTAGTTGACCGTCTGGACGAACGGGGTGGTGGTCAGGGAGGTCTCGTCGAACAGCTCGTACCCGCGGCCGGCACCGGCCGGCAGGTTGGCCGCCGCCAGTGCCACCCGGGCGTCGGCCAGCCGGTCGGCCGGGACCTCGATGGCGGACCCGTCGGCCGACACCCGGACCGGGATGTTCTGGCCGGTCAGGGTGGTCCGCATGGCCCCGACGTCGGCCGGGTCGAGGCCGGTGAAGAGCGGGCGGTAGGTCTGGCCCGGGGACAGGTAGACGACGGCCGCCAGGGCGACGGCGACCCCGACCCCGACGACCACAAGGGCGGCCCGGCGGGCCGGCCCGAGGCCGTTCCAGTAGTCGCGGAGCTGGGCGAGAAAGCGGCGGATCGCGTCCATACGTCAACCGGCTTCGGAAGGCCAACCCCTCCCCCGGTCCCTCCCCGAGGAAGGGAGGGGGGAAAGAGGCCGGCGGTTTTCTCCCCTCCCTTCCTCGGGGAGGGGCCGGGGGAGGGGTTTTCCCGTTAAACCTGCATCCGGGTGACTTCCTGGAACGCCTCGGCCAGCCGGTTCCGCAGCTCCAGGATGAGGCGGAACGACAGGTCGGCCTGGGCGACCGCCAGGGTGACGGTGTGCAGGTCCTGGGCGGACCCGTCGGCCAGCCCGGCGATGGCCGCGTCGGCGGCCGCGTTCGCCTGGGTGTTCTGCCCGATCAGGCCGTTGAGGATGCCGGCGAACCCGCCGGCCGGGGTCGCGGCGGCCGCCGGCGGTGCGTCGGCCAGCGGCTGGAGCCGGCCGAGCGAGCCGAGGGTCGAGATCGGGTCGATCGGCATGGCTTACCCCCGGAGCAGGCCGAGGGCCTGCTCGTTCATCTGGCGGAACGTCTGGGCGGCCTTCAGGTTCGCCTCGTAGGCCCGGGCGGCCGTCACCAGGTTGACCATCTCGATCGGGAGCTGGACGTTCGGCATCGACACGAACCCCTCGGCGTCGGCGTCCGGGTGGCCCGGCTGGTAGACCCGGATGAACGGCGACGGGTCGCTGACCACCTCGACGGCCTTGACGCCCCGCAGGTCCGGCAGGCCGCCCGGCCGGGCGGCGTCGCCGAGCACCTCGGCGAACACCACGTCCTGCCGGCGGAACGGGCCGCCGTCGGCCGACCGGGTGCTCTGGGCGTTCGCCAGGTTGTTGGCGATCACCTCCATCCGGAACCGCTCGGCCGACATCCCGGACCCGCTGATCGCGTACCCGGCGAACAGGTCGTTGAACGGCATGGGTCACACCCCGTAGGGCCGGCTGTGCCGGCCGATCCCCTCGTCACCGCCCGGTGATCGACGACCGCAGGGCCGCCAGCCGGAAGCTGGCGACCTGGGCGGCGGCCTGGTACAGCAGGGCGTTCTTGGTCAGGTCGTTCATCTCCCGGTCGATGTCGACCGTGTTCCCGTCCACCCGGGCCGGGCCGTCGGCCACCACCACCTGCGGGGCCCCGCCGGCCCGGCCCAACTCGCCGCCGAACGTGACCGCCAACCGGCGGTAGCCGGGGGTGTTCACGTTGGCCACGTTCTGGGCGATGACCCGGTGCCGTAGGGCGGCCCCGGACAGCAGCCCGGAGAGCGTATCGATGCCGTAGCCGGTCGGGTTCATGGCGTCAGTATCGGCGTGAAGTCGGGCAAACTTAACCGGTCGCATCGGGGGTGATGATTATACCGCCCGGCCGGCGGGGTCTGCGGCGGGTTCGACGGATGTGCTAAAGTAGGTGGCATGCAGGTATCCCCGGCGGAACCCGCGGCCACCGGCCTCGCCCAGTTGGCCTCGACCGCCCTCCGGGCCGCGGTCGAGGCCGTCGTCCCGACCGCCGGGACCGCGGCCCCGGTGCCAGACACGGTCGCCCCGGTCGCCCTGGCGGTGGTCGAGGTGCTGGCGGCCGAGCCGGACGGCCGGGTCCGGGTGGCGGTGGACGGCCGGGCCGAGGTCGCCACCTCTGCCGAGCCACTGACCCCCGGCGGGCGGTACGTGTTGCAGGTCGAGCGCGGGTCGTCTGGGCTGGTGCTGACCCGACCGGCGGAGTCGCCGGAACTCCCGGCAGCGGTGGCCGCGGCGGTGCTGCGGGCGTCGGCCCCACCGGACCTGGGGCCGACGCTCCAGGGCGTGCTGGGGGAGCTGGCCGCCCTACCGCCGGGGCCGGTCCAGCAAGCCGCCGTCGGCGTGCGTGACACCATCCGCAACCTTCTAACCGAGAACGGTCCGCCGGACGCAGCGCAGCTCCGGAACTTCATCGAGAACGGCGGGCTGCACTTCGAGGCGAAGCTGGGGCGATTCATTCGGGAGGGCGAGGCTCCCGTCGGAGGCCCGACCGTCAGGGAGGGCTTGACCAGAGCGCCCTCCCTGACGGTCGGGCCTCCGACGGAGGAAGGGGTTCCCGACCTCAAAGGCGGGCTGCTCCGCCTCCTCCACGCGGCCCGCGACCTCGGCGGGGCCGTCCCGCTGGCAGCCACCCGGGCGGCCCTCGACGGCATCGAGGCCAACCAGGCCGCCAACGTCCTGGCCCGCGAACAGGGGACGCCCTACGTCCTCCAGGTCCCGTTCCCGGACGGCCCGGCCTGGCGGACGCTCCGCCTCGCCGTCGAGCCCGACCGCCCCGGCTCCGACGAGCCGGACGGCCGGCCGAACGGCTTCCGGATGCTCATGCACGTCCCGCTCAGCGGCCTCGGCGAGACGTGGATCGACGCCGGGCTCTCGGGCGACCGGTTCCGGGCCGTCCTCTACCTCGACGCGGCCCCCGCCCGGGACCGGGTGCGGGCCGACCTCCCCGCCCTGCGGGCCGACCTCGCCGCCGGCGGGTTCGGCGAAGTCCTGCTGGACGTGCGGGCCGCCGCCGACCTCCCTGCCCGCCGCCGGCAGCTCGCGGCGGCGATGGCCGCCGGTCGGCCGGCCGACGGGTCGGTCCTGGACGTGAGGGCTTGATGCGAATGACGAATGACCCACCAATGACCCACCAATGACGAAGGACCGGACCCGGGTTTCTTCCTTCGTCATTGGTGGGTCATTCGGCTGAATTCGTCATTCCCGTCGAAGGGATGGCATGGCCGGCAAGCAACAGAAAAGGGCGGTGGCCCTGCGGTACGACCCGGCCCGGGACGCCGCCCCGCGGGTGGTGGCGAAGGGGAAGGGGCCGACGGCCGAGCAGATCCTGAAGCTGGCCCGGCAGAACAGTGTCCCGGTCCGGGACGACCCGACCCTGGTGGCCGTTCTGAGCCGGCTGAACATCGACCAGGAAATCCCGCCCGAGGTGTACCGGGCGGTGGCCGCGGTGCTGGCCTTCCTGTACCGGGTGAACGGGCCGAACACGCCCGCGTAGGGCCGGCTGTGCCGGCCTCCTCTCGGGCGGCCGGCACAGCCGGCCCTACGGGACGGGGTCAGCCCCGCGACAGCCCGGCCGACGCGGCGACCGCCACCTCGTCCGGGCCGGTCGACTCGGCCAGCTCCGCCCAGACCGGCAGCCGCCGCTCCAGCCCGAGCCGGGTCAGGTACGTCAGGTCCGGGACCTGTTCGCCCGAGTGGGCCAGGGCGTCGGCCGCGTGGACCGCGGTGAGCGGGGTGAACGCCCGGCCGGGGCAGTTCGACGGGGTGTGGTGCCAGGCCACCGCCTCGACCAGCGGGTCCGGCAGGCCCCACAGCCCGAGCAGGTACGCCCCGACCTCGGCGTGGGTCGCCCCCAACACCTCCTTCTCGGCCTCGGCCGCCCCCAGCCCGGCCGCGTCCATCCGGGCCATCACCTCCCGGTACGGGCCGGGGAGCTGGCTCGCCAGGGTGAGCCGGCCGATGTCGTGGAACAGCCCGGCCAGGGCGGCGTCCCGGACCACCCGGTCGCCGGCCCGCTCGGCGGTGGCGATCCGCCCGGCCAGGGCGGCCACCTTCCGGCTGTGCTCCCACAGCTCCTCGATCGAGAACGGCCGGAGCTTGGAGGGGTCGTACCGGGAGAAGACGCCGGCCGCCAGGGCCAGGCTGCGGGTCCACTCGGCCCCGAGGATGCGGACCGCCTGGGCCGGGGTCGAGACCGGCCACCGCAGCCCGACCAGGGCCGAGTTGGCCATCTGGATCAGCTTGGCCGCCATCCCCAGGTCCCGGCCGATCAGCTCGCCGAC
>JAIEQO010000966.1 GCA_019747655.1 Gemmataceae bacterium
GGGACCGCTGGCGGCGGCCCTGGCGGCCGCCGGCGACCACCCGCTGGTGGCCGGGCTGGACGTGGCCGCGCTCGGGCGGGGGCCGCTGGCCGAGCTGGGGATCGGGTTCCCGGGGTACGCCGCCCTGTTCAAGGCGACCACCGCCACCCTGACGGCCGATGTCGGCGACGGCGGGAAGGCGGTCGTCACCCTGACCCTCCAGTTCCCCGACGCGGCCGGGGCGAAGCGGGCCGGGCCGGTGCTCGAGGAGGGGCTGGCGGAACTCGCCCGGCTGGCCGGGGAGGCGGCCGGGGTCGAGGTCGGGCCGCGGGACGAGGCGGCGAAGGTGGTGTACGGGTGGCTGGCGGGCGGGCTGAAGGGGGCGAAGGTCGAGGTGAAGGGGGCAGCGGTGGTGGCGACGGCGTCGGCCCCGCTGGAGCCGGTGGTCGGGCAGCTCGCGGCCAAGCTGCCGGCGTCGGTGGCCGCCGCCCGGGACGAGGTCACGGCTCAGAACCACCTGAAGCAAATCCTCCTCGGGCTGCACAACTACGAGTCGGCTTACGGCGAGATGCCGGGCGACATCGGGGCGAACAAGTCGGCCTGGAGCTGGCGGGTGCAACTGCTGCCGTTCCTCGAAGAGGACAACCTTTACAAGCGGCTCGAATTCAACCTCCCGTGGGACGACCCGAGGAACAAGGCGGTGCTGGAGAAGGCCGAGATGCCGAAGCTGTTCGAGGTCCCGGGCCGGCCGGCCCCGAAGGGGCAGACGTACTTCCGGTCCTTCTCCACCCCGAAGGGGACGGCCGGCGGGCAGGCGTGGCTGACGGCCGGGGTCCGGGGCCCGAAGACCATCGCCGTCACCGACGGGCTGTCGAACACGTTCGCGGTGGTCGAGGCCGGGGAGGCGGTGCCGTGGTACGCCCCGGACACGTTCGCCTACGACCCGAAGAAGCCGCTGCCCCAGCTCGGGGCGAAGGACGCCCGGACGTTCCTGGCCGGGATGGGCGACGGCAGCGTCCGGGCGGTCCGCCGGGACACCGACGAGGCGGTCCTGCGGGCCCTCATCACCCGGGACGGCGGGGAGGTCATCAGCCTGCCGGACGAGGGCCGGCCGCGGCCGGCGGCGAAGTCGGAAGGCCGGCCGGCGGCGAAGTCGGCCGCGAAGCCGGTCATCAAGTAACCGGGGTCGGCAGCGACCCGCCCCGGAGCCCGGCCAACAGGTTGGCGACCGCCATCTCGGCCATCCGCCGGCGGGTCTGCTCGGTGGCGCTGCCGAGGTGGGGGGTGATGGTCAGGTTGTCCAGCTTCAGGATCGGGTGGTCCCGGGGCAGCGGCTCCGGGTCGGTCACGTCGAGGGCGGCCCCGTAGATGCGGCGGGCCGCCAGGGCTTCGGTGACGGCGTCGAGGTCCACCACCGCCCCGCGGGCCGCGTTCACCAGCACCGCCGTCGGCTTCATCCGGGCCAGCTCCGCCCGGCCGATCAGCCCGCGGGTCTCGGCCGTCAGCGGCACCGTCAGCACAACGTAGTCGGCTGCGGCCAACAGGTCCGGCAGGGCGGCGTACCGGACCCCGAGGGCGGCCTCGGCGGCCGGCTTGGGCCGGCGGTTGTGATACAGTACCGCTATGTCGAACCCGCGGGCCCGGCGGGCGACCTGCTCGCCGATCCGGCCGAGCCCGACGATCCCCAACGTGGCCCCGTGAACCTCCCGGCCGAGCATGTGGGACGGGTCGTAGCGGAGGAAGCCGGGGCCGCGGGCGTACCGGTCGCCCTCGACCAGCCGCCGGCCGGCCGCCAGGACGAGGGCGAAGGCGAGGTCAGCGGTAGCCCCGTCGAGGACGCCGGGGGTGTTCCCGACCGGGACGCCGCGGGCGGCGGCCGCCGCCAAGTCGATGTGGTCGACCCCGACACCGACGTTCGAGACGACCCGGCAGCCCGGGAGTCGGTCAAGCAGCGGGCCGTCGACGGTCGGGTGGCCGTAGGTCAGGACGCCGGCCAGCCCCGGCCCGGCGGCGTCCCAGGGCACGAGTTCGACGACACCATCGAGCAGGCCGGTGAGGACCGGCCCGACCGGCAGGTCGGCCAGCACGCGGGGGAGGGGGGGCATACATTCCTCGGGAGCGTCGGGCCGTCAGGCCGACGGTGGTTCCACGCTACCGTCGGCCTGACGGCCCGACGCTCACCGAACGGCTACTCCTTCGGCGGGGTGAAGTCGGCGATGTAGAGCTGGGTCGGCGACCGGCCGTCCCGGCTGCTGGTCCACATCAGCTTGGTGCCGTCCGGACTGAACACCGGGAGCACGTCCTGGCCCGGGGCGTGGGTGATCCGGGTGGTCTTCCCGGTCTCGACGTTCATCCAGTACAGGTCGTAGTTCGGCCGGGCCGTCTCGTCCGAGTGGTCGGCCGCGGTGTAGATGATGTGCTTGCCGTCCTTGTACCAGTACGGGGCCCAGTACACCCACTTGTCGTTGCTGGTCAGGGCCTTCTCGCCGGTGCCGTCCGCGTTGATGACGTACAACTGGAGCCGGTCCTTTTCCTTCCGGTCCGACCGGAAGATCACCTTCGACCCGTCGGGCGAGAAGAACGGCCCGCCGTTGTAACAGTTCGGGGCGTTCGTCAGTTGCCGGGCTCCGGTCCCGTCGGCGTTCATGATGTAGAGCTGCACGTTCCCGGCCGTCCCCGAACTGTAGACGATCCGCTTGCCGTCGGCCGAGTAGCTCCCCTCGGCGGTGTACACCTTCGCATCCGGCGTCAGGCATTTGAGGTCCGACCCGTCCGGGTTGGCCTCGTAAATTTTCATGTGCGGGTCGAAGTCCCACGAGTACCGCCGGCGGACGCCCTTCTTGCGGTCCTCCTCCCGCTGGACGTACTCGGCCGACTGGTGCTTCCTGGCGTCCGGGTCCTCGTGGCTGCTGGCGAAGATGACCCGCTTGCCGTCCGGCCGGAAGAAGGCGCAGGTGGTCCGGCCGACGCCCGGGCTGATCTTCCGGAACGACCCGGTGCCGAGGTCCTGGACGAAGATCTGGTAGAACGGGTTGCCGGTGTCCTTCTCCTCGGCCTGGTAGATGGCCCGCTTGCCGTCCGGGGAGAAGTACCCTTCGCCGGCCCGGACGAAGTTCGTCGTGACCTGCTTGATGTTCGCCAGGTGGGCGGCCTCGGGCTTGGCCCAGTCCGCGGGTGCGGCGGCCGGCGGCTGGGCCGGGGCGGCGAGTGCGACGGTCAGGAGAAGGTGGCTCATGCGGAAGCCCGGCGGGTATACTGGGTGTCGGTTCGGATAGTGTAGCGGGCCGGGCAGGAGCGACGGATGGGACCTCTGTTCGCCGGGCTCGAAAAGGGCGAGGGCATCGCGTCGCCCTACTTCTTCGCGGCGATCATCGGCTTTTGGCTTTGCCTGATCTGCGGTCCGATCCTGTTGCTGGCCTTCTGCTATCTGATTGCCCGCCGCATCTCACGACGGAAGGCGACGGGTGCCGAGCCGTCGATCGGCACGAAGGAGTAGCCCGTCATGCCGGTCTACGCCCCGGAGCCCGATCCCGAGCCGTGCCGGCTGTGCAACCGGCCGTTTCCCCGGCCGCGGCTGACCAGGCACCACTGCAAGCCGAAGTCGAAGGGCGGGACGGTCGCCGACATCGAACTGGTCTGCCCGCAGTGTCACGGCATGGTCCACGCCACGTTCACCAACGCGACGCTGGCGGCCGTCTACCCGACCATCGACAAGCTGAGAACGGCCCCGGAGCTGGGGCCGTTCCTGAGGTGGGTGCGCAAGCAGCCGCCGACCCGGCGGAAGCGGAACAAGGCCCGTCGGGATAAGGTGTAGGGCCGGCTGCGCCGGTCATCGATTCCGCGGCCGGCACAGCCGGCCCTACTTGAACCACCCGGCGGCCGTCTCGATCTGCCGGTCCACCCAGGTCGGCTCCGGGGCGATGACCACCCCGGCCTGGACCACCGCCTCCCACTCCTTCGGGTCCGGCGGCAGCCGCTGGCCGGTCAGCCGGACCAGCCCGTCGTGGGCCCGGCCGACGACCGCCGGGTCCTTGCCCCCTTCGGCCGCCAGCACCTGCGACAGGGCGACCACCGCGTCCGGGTGGCGGCAGTGGGCCAGCCCGCGGACGGCGGCCAGCCGCACGTCCCGGTCGTCGGCCCCGTCCGGGGCGGTGTCCGGGGCCGGGTTGGCCACCGTCGCCAGGAACCGGGCCGCCTCCGGCTGGCCGGTCCGCCCGAGGGCGTCCAGGGCCCGGCAGCGGATCACCGCCACCGTGTCCGGGGCGAACCCGGTCGGGGCGACCAGCGGGGCCGCCGACCGGCCCGGCACCCGGCTGACGGCCTGGACCACCGCCGCCTTCCGCGGGTCGGGGGCCCCCTCCGGCCGGCCGTGGGCGTGCTGGTAGGCCAGCGACAGGACGCCGGCCGCCCGCGGGTCGTCGAACCGGCCGAGGGCGTCGATTGCCGCCAGCCGCAGGACCGGGCTCGGGTCGGCCGTCGCCGCCCGGGCCAGCAGGTCGATCACCTCGTCTTGGTCCTGCTGGGACAGGCCGTTCCGCACCGGCTCCTTCAGCCGCCGCATGGCCTTGGCCCGCTCGTCCCCGTCCCGCGGCGGGTCGGCCCGGAGGACGACGAGCGGGTCCTCGGGGACGATCATCCGCTGGGTCACGCCGACCGGGTCCTGCCGGAGCTTCCGGCTGGTCAGGGTGTCCCAGGTGTCGGCGCACCCGGTCAGGCAGAGGGATACGACGGCCACCCCGGCGATCGGAAGCACCCGGTCCACCGCCCACCCCCGGCCCGGCGGCCAGCACGACTGTTGGTCAGCCGGCCGGATACCCGCCCCCGGGCCGGGGGTCAACCGGAACCGCCGGCCGCCCGAACCCGGTTCCCGGCCGATTGAACCGGCGGGAATCCGGTGGTAAGGTAGGGGGGTTCCGCCCGCCCCGCTCACCCATCGAACGACCCGCCTATGGCCGCCGTCAACCTCGACGCCTCCGGGATCGGCCAGCTCGCCCTCCGGATGGGCATCGTCAGCGACGACCAGGTCCGCGAGTGCCTGGTCGACCTGGACGACAAGGCCGCCCCGCCCGAGGCGATGGTCGCCCTGATGGAGCGGAAGGGCATCCTCTCCCCGTGGCAGGGCCGGAAGCTGCTCAAGGGCGACTTGGACGGGTACATCCTGGGCGGGTACAAGCTGCTGTACAAGATTGCGTCCGGGAGCTTCGGCCGGGTCTACCGGGCGGTCGACCCCCGGACCGGGTCGGTCGTGGCGGTCAAGGTCCTCCGCAACAAGTGGACGATGGACAAGCAGAAGGTGGACCTGTTCATCCGCGAGGGCAAGCTCGGGATGACCATCCGCCACCCGAACATCGTCTCGGTCCTGGCGGCCAGCCAGGACGCGGCGACCGGGGCCTACTTCCTGGTGATGGAGTTCGTCGAGGGCGGGAACCTGCGGGACATCATCAACATCCGCAAGAAGATCGACATCGACGAGTCGTTGCGGATCATGGAGGAGTGCGCCGCCGGGCTCCAGGCGGCGGTCCAGAAGGCGCTGACCCACCGCGACATCAAGCCGACCAACATCCTGATCTCGGCCCAGGGGCAGGCCAAGCTGGTCGACTTCGGGCTGGCCGAGATCACCACCGCCGCCGGGTCCGTCCACCTCCAGCGGCAGAG
>JAIEQO010000217.1 GCA_019747655.1 Gemmataceae bacterium
CGCCGCGCCCGCGCCTCCCGCCGCCGGCGGGCCGCCCGCGCCGTCCTGGTCGGGGCCGCCCTCGTCGTCGTCCTCCAACTCGGGCTCGGGATTGCGGCCGAGCGCATCCTGTACCTGAAGGACCCCGGGTACGCCGACAAGGAGCTGCGGCTGGCCCGGGCCGAGGCCGCCGCCCCCGGCCGCCCGACTGTACTCATGCTCGGCACCTCCCGGGCCGGGTTCGCCTTCCACGCCGGCCGGGTCCAGGACCGGCTCGCAGCCGACCGCGAGGTCGTCGCCTTCAACTTCGGCATCCCGGCTTCGGGGCCGGTCACCCACCTGATCTACCTCCGCCGGCTGCTCGAAGACGGCCACCGCCCGGCCCTGCTCCTGGTCGAGGTCCTGCCGTCCACCCTCTCCGACCTCCCGCCGGGGCCGCCCGAGTGCCACTTCCTCTCCGGCATGCGGCTGCGGCGGGCGGAGGTCGAGGTCGCGGCCGGGTACGGCTTCCCGGGCAAGGTCCGGGACGAGTGGCGGGAGACGGCCCGGGTCCCGTGGTACGGGCTGCGGTTCCCGCTCCTCGGCCGGCTCGCCCCGAGCGCCCTGCCGTGGCACCTGCGGTTCAACTGGAGCCGGACCGACGACCCGCTCGGCTGGACCACCCCGCCGCTGACCGAGGTGACGCCCCAGCAGTACGCCGAGGGGCTGGCCCGGGCCCGGGGCGAGTACGCCGCCTTCCTGGCCGACCTCCGCCCGGCCGGGGGGGGGGCCCGAGCCCTGGCCGACCTCGTCGCCCTGTGCCGGGCCGAGGGCATCCCGGTCCGGCTGGTCCTCCTGCCGGAGGCGGCCGGGTTCCGGGCGTTCTACCCCCCGGCCGCCCTCGACCGGCTCGACCGGTTCGTGCAAGGTCTCTGTGCCGAGCACGGCTGCGGGTTGATCGACGCCCGCCGGTGGCTGCCGGAGGGGGTGTTCACCGACGGCCACCACCTGATGCGGCCCGGGGCCGAGGCGTTTTCCGACCGGCTGGCCGACGAGGCCGTCGCCCCGTTCTTCCGGGAGGGCCACTGACATGCGGCTCGCCCTCCGCGGATCGACGCGGCCGGCCCTGGTGTCCGGGGAGCGCGAGCCCGCGGTTCGGGTCCTCGTGGTGCGGGTGCCGGAGCCGCCACGGACGGCCGGCCCACGCCCCCGGCTCGCCCGGAAGAAGCGGGCGGTTGCGGCGGTCGTCGGCGGGCTCGTGCTGGCGGCCGCGGTGCAGGTCGGGTTCGGGCTGGCCGTCCACACCGAGCGGTCGCCGCTCCGCGACCCGATCTACTTCGACAAGCTGGCCCTCCTCCGGGGCCGCCCGGCGTTCTTCCCCGGGCCGACGCCCGCGGCCGACAAGCCGGCCACCCTCCTGCTCGTCGGCAGCTCGCGGACGCTCAACGGCGTCGACGCCGGGGCAGCGGGCGACGGGCTGACGCGGCGGCTGGGCCGGCCGGCCGAGGTGTTTAACTTCGGCCAAGCCGGGGCCGGGCCGGTCACCAACGCCGTCTACGTCCGCCGGCTGATCGCCGAAGGGATGAAGCCGGACTTCGCCCTGATCGAGGTCCACCCGGTCTTCCTGGCCGGGCAGCGGCCGGACCCGCCCGAGGGCCGGTGGCTGATGCCGTTCCGGCTGCGGCCGGCCGAGCTGCCGGTCGTCCGCGGGATGGGCTTCCCGGCCGCCGACCCCGCGACCCACGGCCCCCGCGGGTTCGTCGCCCCGCTGTACGAGTACCGCTTCCTGGTCATCGACCGGTACGCCCCGTGGCTGTTGATGGACAACAACCGGCTCAACGGCGGGCACGAGTCGGACGCCCGCGGGTTCGCCCGGCAGTTCGAGAGCGTGACGCCGCAGAAGCGGGCCGAACTCATGGCCCGGACGTTCGAGCAGTACGCCGACTACTTCCCCGGCTACCGCCCGACCGGCCCCGGTATCGCTGGCCTCCGCGACACGCTGGAGCAGTGCCGGGCCGCCGGGTGGCGGGCCGGGCTGGTGCTGATGCCCGAGTCGACCGAGTTCCGCGGCTGGTATCCGGCGGACGGCGTGCGGGAGCTGGACGCCGCCCTCGCCGGGCTGGCCACCGAGTACCGGGTGCCGCTGGTCGACGCCCGCGGCTGGGTGCCGGACGGGGAGACGATGGACGGCCACCACCTGACCGGGGCCGGGGCCGACCGGCTGACCGACCGGCTGGTCCGCGAGTCGCTGGCCCCGTGGCTGGGAGGGGCCCCATGACCCGCACCGCCCGGCTCCTCCGCCTGCTCCCCACGCTCGTCCCGGTCCGCGGCCCCGTGGTGCGGCCGGCCGGCCTGTTCGCCCGCCGCCGGTCGGGCCGGGCTGCCGTCGCCTGGTTCGTCGGGCTGGCGCTGGCCGCACAGGTCGGGCTCCTGCTGGCGATGGACCACGCCTGGCCGCAGCTCCGCGACCCGGAGTACGGCCGGCGGGTCACGCGCCTCCGGGACCGGCTGGCCGAGCACCCGGACCGGCCGCTGGTGCTGGTGGTCGGCAGCTCGCGGGTGTCGTTCGGCCTCAGCCCGGCGGCCTGGGAGGAAGTCCGCCCGAACCAGCCCGGCCGGCCCGACCCGCTCCTGTTCAACCTGTCGCTGGTCGGCAGCGGGCCGGTGATCGAGCTGCTGGCCCTGCGGCGGGCTTACGCCGACGGGTTCCGGCCGGACGCCGTCGTCCTCGAATACTGGCCGCCGTTCCTCCGGGAGGACGGGCCGTTCCACGAGCCGGCCCGGGTCGACCCGCTCCGGCTGACCGACCGCGACCTCCCCTGGGTCCGCGATTACTTTTCCAAGCCGGACGAGACCGCGGCGAAGATGCGGGCCGCCCGGCGGCAGCCGCTCTGGCAGTACCGCCACCGGCTGCTCGCCCAGTGGGCCCCGCGGTGGCAGCCGTGGGACAAGCGGACGGACATGGCCTGGGCCAACCTCGACCCGTGGGGGTGGCTGGCGGGGATCGACGAGCCGGTCCCGGACCCGGTCTGGCGGCCGAAGCGGCTGGCCCACTGCGAGAAGATTTACCGCGAGCAGTTCGAGGGGTATTCGATCCACCCGATGGCCGACCGGGCGGTGCGGGAGTCGGTGGCCCTGGCCCGCGAGCACGGGGCGAAGGTCGCATTCGTGTACCTGCCGGAGTCGTCCGAGTTCCGCGGGTGGATGCCGCCCGCGGTCGAGAAGATGGGCAAGGACCACCTCGCCGGGCTCTGCCGGGAACTGGGCGTGCCGCTGATCGACGGACGGCTGTGGCTGGAAGACCGCTACCTCGTCGACGGCTTCCACCTGTCGCGGCAGGGGGCCGGCGAGTTCAGCCGGCGGTTCGGCCCGGCCGTGGCCGCCACCTTCCCCGACCTGCGGAGGCGGCCGTGAGGCTGGCGCTCCTGGTACTGGAGCGCGGGCCTCTGGCCCGCTGGCGAGATGATGCGGGCCGGAGGCCCGCGCTCCGGAAACAGGAGGCTCACGCCCCCCGCTCGCCAAGACACCGTGCCCGCTCCGCTCTCGTCCTCGGTTTTTGCCTGATCGTCGTCGCTCAAATCGGACTCACCGCCGCCGTCGAGACGGTCCGACCCCAGTGGCGGGACCCGGAGTACGGCCACCGCCTCCATCGCCTCCGCGAGCTGCGGGCGGCCCACCCGGACCGGCCGCTGGTCGTGGCCATCGGCAGCTCGCGGACGCAGATGGGCGTCAGCCCGGCCGACATGGGCCTCGCCGACGAGCCCGGGTCGCCGGTGGTGTTCAACTTCGGGCAGGCCGGGGCCGGGCCGCTCCACCAGCTCCTGACCGTCCGCCGGTTGCTCGACGCCGGGGTCAAGCCGGATTACCTGCTGGTCGAGTTCTTCCCGGGTGCATTGGTCGTCGACGGGCCGGCCGAGGACGTGATGCGGGCGTGGGGGCCGCGGCTGGGGCTCGGCGACGCCCGCCGGCTCGGCCCGTACTGCGCGGACGCCGACGCCCTCCGCCGGCGGTGGGCCGCCGACCGGCTGGCCCCGTGGCACTCGCTCCGGCTGTCCTTGATGAGCCACTGGCGGCCGCGGTGGGTGGCGTGGCCGCAGCGGCTCGACTTCCAGTGGGAGATGATGGACCGGTGGGGCTTCACCGCCTACCCGATCGACCCGGTCCCAGAGGCGAAGCGGGCCGACGGCCTGCGGCTGGCCCGTGAGCAGTACGCCCCGTACCTGGGGGCCTACCGCATCGGGGCCACGTCCGACCGGGCCTTGCGGGACCTGCTCGGGCTGTGCCGGGCCGAGGGCATCCCGGCCGCCTTGTACCTGACGCCGGAGGGGCCGGAGTTCCGGGCGTGGTACGCGGCCGAGACGCGGGGGGCGGTCGCCGCCTACCGGGCCGGGTTGGCGGCCGAGTTCGGGGTGCCGGTGTGGGCCGCGGGCGACGACTTCGGCGAGGACCAGTTCGCCGACGGCCACCACCTCCTGCGGGCCGGGGCCGCCCGGTTCAGCCGCCGCCTGGCCGACCACGTGCGGACGTGGTCGGCCGAGCGGAAGGGTGCGACCCCGCCGTAGGGCCGGCTGTGCCGGCCGCGGGACCGGTGGCCGGCACAGCCGGCCCTACGAGACACCTACGCCGCCGGTCCGCGTACCCGCTCGGGTGGATTTCTTTCCCTGGGACCGCGGCCGTCCCGGCCGCTCTTCCCCGGCCATGCGAAGGGCGGCCGGGACGGCCGCGGTCCCAGGCCGGGAGGGAATCCACCCGAGCCGGCATCAGTAGGGCGGGACGAGCCGGCGGGTGGCAGGCGATGCCGGCCCCGTGGGACATTACGGACCGAAGACGGCCCGCTCGTCCCACCCTGCGGCGACGTTCGGCCGACTCGAGCGAGTAGGGCCGGCTGTGCCGGCCACCGACACCATGACGGTTTTTCTTCAATTCGAGTTGTTCTGCTTCAGACGTGGGGTGTACACCCCTCCGTAAACAGCAGCCCGGGCCGCCGGCTCCCCGTATCGGATCAGTTCAGTCCGATGGTCCTCCGCCGCCAGTCCTTGAGGGTCTCCGGCGGGACGCCCTTGTCGGCCTCGTCCCAGGCCGCGGCCGCCCGCTTCAGCCCGTCGGCCGGGGGCACCTCCCCCGACGCCACCCGCCGCAGCTCCCCCGCCAGGGCCGTCGTCAGGGCCGCCCGGTCCGGGCCCCGCAGGCCCCCCGTCGCGTTCCGCACCGACCGGCCGACGTTCGCCCGCAGGGCGTCCGCCAGGTCCTTCGTCCGGGCCGCGTCCAGCCCGTACCCGAGCCACGCCGCCGGCCGGTCCCGGTCCAGGTGGGCGTCCCGGAACGGCCCGTACCCACCGGCCGCCACCAGCTCCTGGCTCCGGGTCGGCCCGCCGAGTTCGGTCAATAGGTCCCACGCCGCCTCCGGGTGCGAACACCCGGCCCGGACCACACCGACCCACCCGCCGGCCAGGTGGGGGACATAGTTCGACGGGGTCGGGACGAGCTTGCCGGACCCCGGATCGACGGACCCCCGGGTGCCGGGCAGTGAGGCCACCGCGTACCGGCCCAGGTCCTTCCCGGCCGCCGTCCGCAGCCGCCGCAGGTCGTCCAGCGAGGCCACCGCCAGCGCCGCCCGGCCGCTTGCTAGCGCCGTGGCCACGTCCGGGTCGCCCTCGGCCGGCAGGGCACCCCGGGCCTTCAGCCC
>JAIEQO010000160.1 GCA_019747655.1 Gemmataceae bacterium
GGCGAACGTCGGGGCCGACTCGTCGGCCCAGGCCGGGTAGGTCTCGGGGTCGGTGGCGATCACCCCGCCGAGCGTGTGGGCCACGTACCGCGACCAGTCGGCGGCGGGTGGCGGGAGGCCGGCGGCGAGCGCGTCGGCGACCGCCGCGACGGCCCCCTCGGCGGCCGACAGCTTCATCAGCCGGCACGCCGCACGGAGCTGTCGCACCGCCTCGCCGGCCGCGTCGGACGGGGCGTCAAGCCCGGCGAGGACGGCCGGCAGATGCGACCGGACCTCCTCCCGGAACAGGTCGAGCAGTCCGTTGGCCGGGTCGAGCGGGATCGGCTCGGCCGGGATGACGACCCGCTCGACCGGCGGCGGGGGCGATTCCGGGCCAACCCCGAGCGCGAGCGAGGGGGTGGGAGTAACCCCCTCGCTCGCGCTCGGGGTTCGCCGAGGACTAGGTCCTGTCTGACAAGCCCCGTTTCCCCGCGTTTTCCAAGGCATTTTCGGGGCTTGTCAGACAGGACCTAGCCGGTTGGGCCGGTGGCCCGTCGGGAAGAGCCTTCCCATCCGCCATCGCCCGGAAGACCGGCTCCAGCCGGTCGACAGCGGCGGCGTGGTCGGCGGCCCAGCCGGGCAGGGCGGCCGCGGTGGGCAGCCGGCCCAGCCCGGCCAGCAGGTCCGCCCCTTCGAGCAGCCGGTCGATATCCGCGGGGCTGAGCCGGATCTTCCCGGCCTGGGCGGCGACCAGTGCGTCCTCCATGACGTGGGCCAGCCGGACGCCCGGGTCGACCCCGGCGATGCGGGCCGCCCCCTTCACCGAGTGCGCCGCCCGCATCAGCGGCTCGATCCGTCGAGGGTCGGGCGGCCCGGCCTCCAACTCGACGAGGCCGGCCGACAGGGCGTCGACGTGCCCCCGGACCTCCTCCCGGAACAGCTCGAACAGGGCCGGGTCGATGCCGGTCATCGGACCCGCTCCCGGAGGGCCTGGAACACCCGGTCCGGGTCGAGCAGCCCGACCGCCCGGCCGCCGGCGTGGAACACCCCGCGGGTCCGGCGGGCGGCCGCCCGCCCGACCGTCGGCGGGGCCGGCTCGACCTCCCGCTCGGGCACCCGCCGGACCCGCTCGACCTCGTCGGCCGCGAACACCCAGCCGTCGGCGTCCCGGCGGATCAGCACCAGCCGCCGGCCGGCCGGCTCCGCCGGGGCCGGGTCGATGCCGAGGAGCCGGTCGAGCCGGACGCACAGGTGCAGCTCGCCCCGGACGTTGACCAGCCCGGCCAGGAGCCCGCCGCGGTGCGGGACGCGGTGCGGCGGCCGGTCGTGGGTGACTTCGACCAACACCCCGACCGGCAGGGCGAGCCACTCGTCGGCCAGCCGGAAGACCAGCACCCCGACCCGGTCCCCGGCCTCGTCGTCGGGCGGCGGGGCGAGCCGGGCCGTCCACTCGTCGAGGTACTCGTCCGGTGACGGGGCGTCGAGGAACCGCCGGCCGGCGGCCGCGAACACCGGGCAGTTGTGGCAGTGGGTGACGGCCGCCAGCTCCGGGCACGACCGGTCGCCCCAGACCCCGATCCGGGGCCAGCACGGTTCGGCCGGGGCCAGCACGTCGAGGGCGGTGCTCACGCCGGGGCCTCCGGGCTGAGCCGGGCGAGCCGGCGGCGGAAGCCGGCCGCGGCCCCGGAGTCCCCACGTCGGTCGGCCAGGACGGCCATGTGCGCCAGGGCCTCGGGCTGATTCGGGTCGAGGTACAGGGCCTTGCGGAACGCCCCCGCAGCGTCGGCGGTCCGTCCGGCTGCCGCGTGGACGACGCCGAGCAGGCTGAACAGCCCGGCCGACGGGGCGGCGGCGAGGGCCCGCTCCGCGGCGGCCCGGGCCTCGTCCAGCCGGCCGGCGTCGGCCAGCGAGCGGGCGGCGGTTTCGGGGTCGGCTGGCAGGACCACCGGCGCGGCGTCCCGAGTCCGTTCAGCCAGCGTCTTGGCGAGCGGGGGGCGTGAGCCCCCCGGTTGGTCCGGGGAACCGGTGGACACACGGCCCCCGCTCGCCAAAGCAACCGCCGGACCAATCGCGGACACACGCCCGGCGGCCGGGCGGGCCGCATCCTTCGTTCGACTGGCCTTTCGATACAGGCACATCCCGTCCGGCCCGGCCGGGGCGAAATGTTCCGCGGGCAGGTTGTCGGCCTCGGCGGGCGTAATGCACAAGAGCCCGCCCGGGGCCAGGAGCCGGTCGAGATGGCCGACCGCCCGGGCGGTGGCGTCGGCCGTCAGGTAGATCAGCACGTTCCGGCACATGACCAAATCGTAGGGCGGCTCGTCGGCGAGGAAGGCCGGGTCGGCCAGGTTCCCCGCCCGGAACCGCACCCACTCGCGTGCCCGGGGGGCAATGGTCCACTCGTTCGGCCCGGCCGGGGTGAACCACTTCGGGCGCGGGTCCGGTCCGCCCTCCCGGAAGGACGACGCCCCGAACCTGCCGGCCTCGGCCCGCCGCAGGTGGTCGTCCGACAGATCGACGGCGTCGATCCTGGCGGCGGCCGGCCCGACGCCCGCCTCCGCGAACGCGATGGCCAGCGAATACGGCTCTTCCCCCGTGCTGCACGGCACACACAACACCCGGACCGGCTTCGCCCCTGACCGATCCCGGACCCAACCGGCGAGGTGGTCGAACAGCGGCCGGCTGCCGCGGAAAAACCACGTTTCCGGCACCACCAGCCCGGCCACCAGCGCCGCCCACTCGGCCGGGTCGGCGGCCGCCAGCCCGGCGTAGGCGTCGGCCGACGACAACCGGCACGCGGCCATCCGCTCAGCGACGAGCCGCGGGAGCGTGGCCCCGAGCGAACCGGGATCGAGCCCGATCCGGCCGCGGACCAGTCGTTCCACCCGGGCGAGCGTCATGCCCCGGCCCCCAGGGCGGGGAGGGCGGCCGTCACGGTCGGCTCCGCCAAGAGTCGGTCGGGGTCGAGCAGCCGGAGCACCCCCGTTCCGTCGGCGACCGGTGCCCCCAGGCCGCCCGCCACCCCCCCCGGCGGCAGATCGGGCAGCTCGCGGACGTCGGCCACCTGCGACGCCAGCAGCCCGACCAGCCGGTCCGACCCCGGCGGGAACGGGACCAGGACGATCCGGCTGCTCAACAGCGGCGGGCACTCGCCGGCCCCGGCCAGCCGGTACAGGTCGACCACCGGGACGACCCGACCCCGGTGGACGAACACCCCGGCCGACCACGGTGGGCCGCCGGTCGCCGGGGCCAGCCGGACCCGCGGGACGACCTCCCGGACCCGGCGGACGTCCACCGCCATCCGGTCGGCGCCGACTTGGAAGGTGAGGGCTAGCACAGTTTCGAGTTTCGAGTTTGAAGTTTCGAGTCGTCGGAAACGTTACAGACCGCTGTAGACACTTACGTCGAGCCTCGAGTGAGACGAAAACTCGAAACTCTAGACTCGAAACTACTAAAGCTTGAACTGGGCTACTTCTTGCTTGAGCCCGTCGACCGACTCCCGCAGGTGGGCGGTGGCCTGCTCGAACTCCCGGACCGACTGGGCGCTGCGGCGGGCCCCGTCCGCGATCTGGCCCATCGCGTCGTTGATCTGCTGGGCCCCGGCCGCCTGGTTCTTCATCCCGTCGGCGACCAGCCGGAACCGCCCCGACAAGCCCTCCACCTCGGCGATGATCTGGTCGGTCATCTGGTTGATCGTCGTCACCTGCCCGACCCCGGCCCGGACCTCGTCGGCGAACTTGTCCATCTGCATCACCCCGGCCGACACCGCGTCCTGCATCTGACGGACCATCCCCTCGATGTCCAGGGTGGCCACCGCCGTCTGGTCGGCCAGCCGGCGGATTTCCCGGGCGACGACCAGGAACCCGCGGCCATACTCGCCCGCCTTCTCGGCCTCGATCGCCGCGTTGATGGACAAAAGGTTCGTCTGGTCGGCCACCTTGGTGATGGTGGTGACGACGGCGTTGATCCGGTCGGCCTTCTCCCGGATCGACCCGAGCCGGGCCGACACCGACGCCGTCGAGGTCACGAGCTGCTTCATCTCGGCGGCCATCCGGGTGGTGTTGTCCCGGCCCCGGGCGGCCAGGTCGGCGGCGTGCCCGGCCGACTGGTTCACCTCGGTCATCGTCCCGGACAGGTCCTGGCTGGTGGCCGAGATCTCCCGGACCGACGCCGCCACCTGGGTGGCCGACGCGCTCAGGTCCTGGACCGTCTGCTCCTGGTGGCGGGCGGTGGCCGCGATCTCGGACGCGACCGAGAGCAGTTGCAAGGTCGACGCCCGCACCTTGCCGACGATCTCCCCGATCTTGGCGATGACCGCGTTCACCCCGCCGGCCAGCTTCCCCAACTCGTCGTTCCCGGTGACCGGGACCCGGGCGGTCAGGTCGCTCGCCCCGGCGGCCAGCTCCGCGACCCGGCCGGTCAGGGCGTCGGTCGCCCGGACGATGCTCCGGGCCACCAGCCACTTGGTCACCACCAGCCCGGCGACCGCCAGGGCGGTAATGACGATATTCAACATGGTCCAGTACCGGGCCTGGCTCGACGCGGCCGCTTCCTCGGCCGCGATCCGGTCCTTCGTCAGGGCGGCAATGCGGTCGACCACGTCCCGCTGCTCCCGGAAGCGGGGGATGATCTTCCCGCGGAGGGCCTGCACAGCCTTAACCCGGTCCTCCGGCCGGCCGGTCGCCATCAGCGGCAGGTACTCCGCCTCGGCGACCACGAAGACCTCCTCGGCCAGCCGGTTCAGCTCCCGGTCGAGCAGCCGCTTGGCCTCGCCGTCGGGCAGGGCGGCCAGCCAGCGGTCGCGGACCTGACGGTACTCGGCCACCTTCTCCCGGTACTTGGCGACCGTCTGGGCGACGGTCGCCGGGTTCGTCTCGTTCTCCAGGGCCATCAGGTTGAAGACCGGCTGGGTGATCAGCAAGGCGGCCGGCTGGACGTCGGACAGGAAGTCCTTTTGGACATCGAGCTCGTCGTACACCGGGCCGCCGACCGCGAACCGGTACTGGACGTACACCCCGATGCCCAGGGCCAGGCCGACGGCCAACAGCGTGGCCGGGACCAGGCTGTAGAGCTTCGCCCGGATCGAAGAGAAGCGGAACATGGTGTCGAGCCGCGGGTGGATCGGGTTGAGTACCAATCTAACAGAGGGGGCGGGAAAACCTATCCAGGGGTCCCATTTTCGTCCGAACGCCCAAGTTCCCCCGCCGGACCCGCCGGCACGACCCGGACGACCGGCCGTCAGCCCGGGAACCGGGCCTCGACCATCGAGAAGTCGTCGCCGAGCGTTTCCGTCTGGTTCAACTCCCGGGCGTGGGCGAGGTGGCGGTCGATCATCGGCTCCGGGCCGAACTGCCCCCGGATGTGGGTCATGAAGTCTTCCAGCGACCACATCTGGCCGTCGCCCGTCTCGATCTCGAACACCCCGTCGCTGTAGAGGAGGAGGGTCGAGCCGACCGGGACCGCGATCGTGTGGGTGTCGTAGGGCAGCTCCGGCACCATCCCGACGGCCGGCCCGTCGGCGACGAGGTCGTGGACCGTCGTGCCGTCCCAGAGCAGCCCCGGCGGGTGGCCGGCGTTGCAGAAGCGGAGCGTTCGGTCGGCCGGGCGGTAGACGCCGTAGAAGATGGTGAAGTACTTGCCGTCCTGCCGGTCCATCTGGAACACGTCGTT
>JAIEQO010000280.1 GCA_019747655.1 Gemmataceae bacterium
GCGGATCGAGCCGCCGGACCGCGGCCGGCTGTGCGGGTGCGGGGCCCGGGGCTGCCTGGAGGCCTACGCCAGCGCCACCCAGGTGGCCCTCCGGGCCCGGGAGGCGATGGCCGCCTGGCGGGGGCCGACGAAACTCAAGCAGTATTACACCGCCAACGACGACGAGTTCACCTCGAAGGAGGTGTTCGACCTGGCCCGGGCCGGGGACGAGTGCGCCCTCCAGGTGGTGGACGACACGGCGTATTACCTGGCCCTCGGGGCGTGTAACGTGACGGCCGTGGTCGACCCGGAGATGGTGGTCTACGCCGGCGGGATGGTGGCCGCCGGGGAGTGGTTCCGGGCGATGATCGACGCCCACGTCCGCCGGTTCGGGCTGCCGTACCCGACCAAGACGCTGAAGATCGCCTTCGCCACCCTCGGCGGGGACGCCGGGTTCATCGGGGCCGCCGGCTGGGCCCGGCGGATGACCCGCCGCCCGGACCCCACCCCCTAACCCCCTCCCCCACAGGGAGAGGGGGGACCGGAGAGGACAAGACCCCACCCCCCGACCCCCTCCCCGCAGCGGAGAGGGGGAGGAAGCCCCGAGCCGACCAGACGGGCCACGGCTAACCCGGTTGCCCTCTTTCTCCCCCTCCCCCCCGCGGGGGAGGGGGCCGGGGGGTGGGGTCTTGTTCTCTTCCACGCCCGGAGCGCCCCGATGCACCCCGCCTACGCCCTCTCCGACGTGTCGGACGTGTTCAGCCCCGTCCTGGTCGTCTACCCGGAGCTGGTCCGCCGGAACGTCGCCCGGGTGGTCGAGCTGGCCGGCGGGCCGGGCCGGCTGAGGCCGCACGCCAAGACCCACAAGACCCGGGAGATCGCCCGGCTCTTGCTCGACGCCGGCGTCACCAAGCACAAGTGCGCCACCATCGCCGAGGCCGAGCTGCTGGCCTCGGCCGGGGCCCCCGATGTGCTGATCGCCTACCCGGTCGTCGGCCCGAACCGGGGCCGGGTGGTCGAACTCGTCCGCCGGTTCCCCGGCACCCGGTTCTCGGTCCTGATCGACCACCCGACCGCGACGAAAGCCTTGTCCGAGACGGCCGCGGCCGCCGGGGCGGAAGTCGGCGTCGTCCTCGACCTGGATGTCGGCCAGCACCGGACCGGGATCGCGGTCGGCCCGGCGGCGGCCGAGCTGTACGCGCTGGCCGCGAAGCTCCCCGGGCTGCGGCCGGAAGGGTTCCAGGTGTACGACGGGCACAACCATCAGGCGGACCGGGCCGACCGGGAGGCCGGGGTGCGGGCGTTCCTGGCCCCGGTGCTGGCCCTGCGGCGGGAGGTCGAGGCCCGCGGGCTGCCGGTCCCCCGGCTGGTCTGCGGCGGGACGCCGTCGTTCCCGGTGTTCGCCGGGCTGGATGTCGAAGGCGTCGAGTGCTCGCCCGGGACGTTCGTGCTGCACGACGCCGGGTACGGCGGGAAGTTCGCCGACCTCGCCGGGTTCACCCCGGCGGCGGTGCTGGTGACGCGGGTGGTCAGCCGGCCGACGGCCGACCGCGTGACGCTCGACCTCGGGACGAAGGCCGTCGCCTCCGACCCGCCCCTGGAGCGGCGGGTCAAGCTGCTCGACTTCCCGGAGCACGAGCCGGTCGGCCACAACGAGGAGCACTACATCGTCAGGACGGCCGAGGCCGGGCGGTTCACTCCGGGGGACGTGGTGTACGCCCTGCCGGGTCACGTCTGCCCGACGGTGGCCCTGCACAAGGAGGTGTTGGTGGCCGAAGGGGGGCGGGTGGTCGGCCGGTGGGCGGTGGCCGCCCGGGACCGGATGCTGACGGTGTAGGTGGGAGGACCCCACCCCCTAACCCCCTCCCCCGCGGGGGGAGGGGGGACCGGGCCCGGGCGGTCATCGGCTCGGGTCTTCCTCCCCCTCTCCCTCCGGGGGAGGAGGCCGGGGGGAGGGGTCCTCTGCCGCCCGTTCGAGCGCCCCGAGGAACCACAAGCCGCCCCCGACAGCCGACAGGGCCGACCAGAATAGAAAGGCGGCCCACCCGAAGAGCAGGAGCGGGTAGGACTCGGTCCACAATCCGAACGAAAACGCGAGGACCCCCGCCGCGGCGAACGGGACGCCGACCGCCAGCAGCCGACACCCGAGTGGGGACGTTCTCACTCTCGGTCCTCGTGACCTCCGGACCCCGTACCGGGGTCAACCGTTCTCTCGCTCATCGCATTAACACGAATTTGTTCGCCCGGGACCGGGTGCTAACGCTCTGACCCGGTCCGATCGCCCTGACGGTTTTTCTTCAATTCGGGTTTTTCTGGTTTTGGCGTGGGGTGTACACCCCTCCTGAAACAGCAGACCGCCGGTCATCCGGTGCCCGCCGGTGGCCACCCTTTGCCCGCGCCGGGGCCGGCCGGCCCGGGTAAGGTGGCAGTAGCCCGTCTACCCCATCGAGGCCGCCGCATGTCCACGTTCACCCGCCGCGACTGGCTCAAGACGACCGCCGTACTCGGAGTGTCCGGGGGCGTCGGCCTCCGGCTGGCCGCCGCCCCGTCGGCCGATGACCTGAAGGCCGTGGTCGATAAGGCGGCCGCGTTCCTGAAGTCCCGGCAGAAGGAGACCGGCGACCTGGCCCCGGACCCGCGGGTCGGCCCGGGGGTGACGGCCCTGGCGGTGTCGGCCCTGCTCCGCAACGGGTACGGGGCCGACAACCCCGTCGTGGCCAGCGGGCTGAAGTTCCTCGAAGGGAACATCAAGCCGGACGGCGGGGTCTACAGCCAGGGGCTGGCGACCTACACCACCTCGCTGGCCATCGTGACGTTCAAGGAGGCGAACGCCGGCGGGAAGTACGACAAGGTCATCGACAGCGCCACCAAGTTCGTCAAGAGCCTCCAGTTCGGCGGCGAGGCGTCGGACCTGAACTACGGCGGGGCCGGGTACGGGAACCCCGGCGGGCGGGACCGGCCGGACCTGTCGAACACCCAGTTCATGGTCGAGGCCCTCCTGACGGCCGGGGTGCCGAAGGACGACCCGTCGATCAAGAAGGCCCTGGCGTTCGTCACCCGCAGTCAGAACCTGCCCGGGAAGGAGTACAACGACCAGCCGTTCGC
Source organism: Gemmataceae bacterium (assembly GCA_019747655.1). GTDB lineage: Bacteria > Planctomycetota > Planctomycetia > Gemmatales > Gemmataceae > Urbifossiella. The sequence goes on from JAIEQO010000280.1 coordinate 3,085, forward strand.
CGAGAAGACGACGGAGGAGGACAAGGGCGGGTTCGTGTACAACCCGTCGGACCAGACCAACGACAAGAGCGACAAGCGGACCCCGGCCGGGGGCTTGCGGAGCGAGGGCGGGATGACCTACGCCGGGCTCAAGAGCTTCCTCTATGCCGGCGTGGGGAAGGACGACCCGCGGGTGAAGGCGGCGATCGACTGGATCCGGAAGCACTACACGGTGAAGGAGAACCCCGGGCAGGGGCAGGTCGGGCTGTACTACTACTACGTCACCTTCGCCAAGGCGATGGCGGCCCTGGGCGAGGACCCGTTCGTGGACGCGAAGGGGGCCAAGCACGACTGGCGGCAGGAGCTGTTCGACGAGCTGAAGGGGAAGCAGAAGGCGGACGGGAGCTGGGCGAACGCCAACCGGGCGTTCCTGGAGAACGCCCCGGAGCTGGCCACCGCGTTCGCCGTCCTGGCCCTGAGCTACTGCAAGAAGTAGGGGGCCGTCGCGATGTCGCTTCGCCCGCGTGGCCTACCGCCGTCGCAGTGGGCCGTCCTCCAACTGCCGCTCGACGAGCTGTGGGACGACTCCGGCCCGCTGCCCTTGACCCGGCGGCGGGCCGTCGGCCGTGCGGAAATCGCGGACCTGCTGCGGGCCGGCCCGGTCCGGTTCGTGGTGGCCGACCTGGCGTCGGGGTTGACCTGGGTGCCGGCCGCAGGCGGCTACCGGTTCTGGAAGGACGAGGTGAAGGCCCACCTCGTCGAGCCGGCGGACGCCGGCGCCGGCTTCCGGCTCGAAGACGACCCGGGCGGGTACTGCTACCTGGCCGCCGAGTGGTCCGACGGCTCGGCCTCGGTGGTCGTGCTAGAAACCCACCACTGATGCCACGAGCCGGCCTCGATTCTTGTTCCACGACCGGCCCGTCCGGGTTAGAATGAGCCATCGGCCCGACGCCCGGGGGCGAGGTGAACGAGATACCCGAAGTCCGGCACTTCATCGCCTGCGACGGTGCCGGACCGTCGGCCGACGGTCGCCACCACGACCTGACCAACGTGTTCCAGGTGGTCGTGCCGCGGGCCGGCGACCGGTTCCCGCTCCTCCGCCCGCGGGTCTGCCTCTACACGATCCTCACCAACGGGCGCGGTGTCCACACGTTCGCGGCCGCCCTGGTTCGCGGGGTCGGCCCGGCCGAGGTCGAGGTCGGTCGATCGGGCGGTGTGACTCGGGACCTCGGGCAGGACCCGCTGGCGATCCACGGCCTCCCCTTTCCGCTCGCCAACCTCGTCCTCGGCGAGCCGGGGCAGTACGAGTTCCAACTGCTCTGCGACGGCCGGGGGATTGCCCGCGCGATGATCGAAGTGAGGGCCACATGAGCACGAACCCGCGGTACGGGCGGACGGAGACGCCGATCAACCTGCTGGAGCCGATCGAGATCGACTTCATGGCCGGGCAGCCGTTCGACCCGTCGAAGTACGGGCGGACGGAGACGCCGATCAACCTGCTGGAGCCGATCGAGATCGACTTCGCGGTCCCGCACCTGGTCCTCACGCTGCGGATGCCGGACGACGCCGGGGCGGTCGACCCGGACGTGCTCGGGGTGGATGTCTACCACCTCATGACCGCCCTGAGCGATTACGAGCGGTCGCTCGGCGGGCGGGGCCTGCGGCTGCACCACAAGGCGGCCGACGGGGCGGCGGTGACGCTGACCCTCGCCCCGGTCCTGGTCGAGAACGCCCGCGACCGGGTCGGCCGGGTCGCCGACCTGCTGGCCCAGGCGGGCCGCCGGCCGGGCGGGGGCGGGTCGGGGTCGCTGGCCGAGGCCCTGGACCGGGCCGCGTCGTCCCCGGCCGACCGCTGCCGCGTCGAACTCGCCCGCCGGGCCTGGCGGGTGGAGGTCGGCGTCGCGGCATGAGCCGGGCCGCCGGTAAGCCAAGGACAGCCCGTCACAGCCCGGGCGGGCGGGGGACCCCGAGGCCGCAGCAAATCGACCGGACCGTCGACTTCTTCACGGCCCGGTGCCGTGGGACCGAGGTGAACGATTCGGTGGCGGGGTTCCACCAGACGTCGTGCTTGCCGCCGTGGTGGTGGAACTCACACCCCCGACCCCGGAGGTACTCCTCGAGTTGTCGCCGGCTCATGTTGCCCTTTCCCCCGCTGTGTTCCCCAGGCACAGCGGAGGGCACATACCGCACTCGTCGTATCGTGTCTAGCCCAGCCTACCCCCTCCACTACGCCGTCCTAGACCGGCGGAACTTCGCCCGTGCCTCCCGCAACGCGGAGTCGGCGTCCCGGGCCATCTCGAACGCCTCCTCCAGGGTGTCGGCCTCGGTCACAAGGCCGGGGACGAACGGCGAGGTGACGGTGAACCCGCCCTCCTCGGCCGCCTCCAGTGTCAGCACCAGCTTACCGTCGCTGACCGTGTACCGGGCCGGTTTCTTGCCCTTCGCCATCACGCCCTCCTCCGTCCCGGTGTGATACCCGGAACCGCCGGCGGGCACAACCCGCCCTGACCCGGTACACTGCTCCTATCCTACCCGCCGGGCCGCCCCGCATGGACCTCGCCGAGCTGAGTTGGCCGGCCGTCGCCG
>JAIEQO010000199.1 GCA_019747655.1 Gemmataceae bacterium
AGCATTGTCGGCGTCATCCGGCCAGCATAGGCCGGCTGGGGGCATCGCAAAGCAAGGTCCCAGGTCTTCCACTAGGGGGTGCTACCCCCCGGGGCTCGCGCGGCATGCGCCCGGCTCCCGCCGGGCCACGATTTCCGGAACGCGGACGTTCCGATTTCGGGGGCCAGAAAGAGGAAGCGGCTCCCCTACTACCCCGCGCGGCTGCTTCGCGGTTCGGCCTCGCGTCTTCCGCATGATCGGTCTTACTGGCAACGCCTTGGCGGCGCGTTCATGGTTGAGCTTTTCGCGCTCCCGCTTTTCGCTTCACGGGATGCCCGGCCGCGGTCAACGGCCGGACCGTCCGGTCGCCCGGACCGGTGCTCCCCACGCCAGCGGGGTTGCGCGGACGCCTGACCGGGACATGAACCCGGATAGCCGCCTGGCGGCTTTCGCCCTCGCCCCCCCGGCGGGATTTTCACCCGCTTTGTGTCGGTGCGGCCGGGCGGCTTCACGGCCGCCCGGCATGTCCTTGTCGCCCTCTCTCCTATCGCAAATGGCGTTTCATTGGGTCGAACCGGCCGGTTGTCCCGAGGCCCGCTGCGGCACTCGGGGTTTGACGGCCGGAGCCCCCATCGCACCGGGCGGGCCGGTCTCCCGGCGACCCGGCGCTACGGGCGGGCGTGCATGCGGCGGGTGGTCGGCCCGCCCCCTTTCCCCGGTCGGTGGCCGGGTCCCGGGCGGACGCCCGCGGTCGATGCCGCCGTCGGTGGCGCGTCGCGCGTGGACCGACAGCCGCGGAAACGACGTTCCCGCGCGGCGGGGAGTGTACCCCCGTCAGCCGGCCGTGGGAAGTGGGTGGCGGTCCGCCCGTCGGGTCGCCCGGCAGGGCGGCCAGGCGGCCCGAGGTTCGCCTGTTCGGGGCCGGGCCAGGGGTCAGGCCGGACCCCGCCCCCGACTCGTGCTGACGGCCCCGGCGGGCGTCCGGCCCGGAACGGGCCGCGACCGCCCGGCGGGCGCAGGCCGGGACCGATCACCTGCCCGCGCGGCCGTGCGGTCGCACACCCGCGCTCCGACGCGACCGCGCTCACTCGCAGCCACGCAGCCACGCAGCCACGCTACCGGAAGCGTGGCCTGGGGTGCCCGCGATTTCCTGTTGCGGAGGAGCCCGAACCGGGCCATCCTGCACCCTGGATGCACCCGGGACCCCGGGTCCACGCCGCCACGGAGGGACATGACCGACTACCTGACCCACTTCGGGCTCGACGAGGCCCCGTTCGCCACCACCCCCGACCCCCGGTTCGCATTCGCCACCCGCGAGCACCGCCAGGCCCTGGCCAAGATCGCCTACTACACCGAGGAGCGGCGGGGGCTGTTCCTGCTGATGGGCGAGGTCGGGACCGGGAAAACGACCATCTCCCAGCTCACCCTGAACCGCTGGCGGGCCGCCCCCGACCGGTTCGCGGCCGCCCACCTGACCGACCCGTCCCCCCGCAGCCCGGCCGCCTTCCTCCGGCTGGTGCTGGCCTCGTTCGGGCTGCCGGCCGCCCGCAACTTGCTCGACCTGAAGGCGGCCCTCCGGGCGTTCCTGGTCGACCAGTACCGGGCCGGCCGGACCGTCGTCCTCCTGGTCGACGAGGCCCAGGCCATCCACGCGGCCAACCTCGACACCCTCCAGGCGATGGCCAACGAGCAGACCCAGACGGCCAAGCTCCTCCAGGTGGTCCTGCTCGGCCAGCCGAACTTCGAGTTCAAGCTGGCCCAGAAGCCGGCCCTCCGGTCCCGGATCGCCGGCGGGACGACGCTCAACCCGCTCACGGCGGACGAGGCGATCGACCTGCTCCGCCACCGGATGGGGGTGGCCGGCGGGGACTTCGGCCGGGTGTTTCCCGCCGACACCCACAAGCTCCTGTACGACGCCACCGACGGGGTGCCCCGGGACCTGTGCGTGCTGTGCGACGCGGCCCTGTTCCACGCCCTGGCGCTCGGCCGCCGGCGGGTGGACGGGGAGGCCCTCGGGCGGGCCCTGACCGACCTGTCGTTCAAGGGGTGGAAGCGCGGGGAGGCGGCGTAGGCCGGGGGTGACGGATAACCAGGAAGACGCAGAGCCTGCTGTACCCGACCGACCCGCTGGCCGCCCTCCGGGCCCTCCACGACCTCGACGCACCGGACCCGGTCCCCGCCCGGGGCGCGGAGACGCACCCCCGGCCCCCGGGGCCGACGGGTGCGGCGATCGCAGATCCGGGAGTAACCGGAGGCGAAGTTGGTGGCGAGACCGACCGCGTGGGCCCGCCGGAGCCGACCGTCCGGCGGCCGCGGACCGCCGACCCGAAGCGGGAGGCCGCCGCGTCGGACCCGATGGCGGACGCCGTCCGGCGGCTGCTGGCCGCGCCGTACGTCGGCGGGGCCGGCCGGGGGGCGGTGACGGCGTCGACGGTCAAGCTCCCGACCGAGGTGTGGGAGCGGCTGGGGTGGGTGGCCAAGCTGTCCGGGCGGCACAAGCAGGACGTCATCGCCGACGCCCTGAAGCGGTACTTCGAGACCGTGTTCAAAGGATAACCGCTCATGACACGCGCCCTCATCCCCAACTCGACCCAGGTCCCGGACGTCATCCTCGACCACTGGATGGGCGGGCTGTCCGGGGCCGAGTTCAAGGTCCTCCTGTACGTCGCCCGCCGGACCTACGGGTTCGGCAAGGACTCGGACGCGATCAGCCTGAACCAGCTCGCCCGGGGCATCCGCCGGCGGGACGGGTCCGTCCTCGACCGCGGCACCGGGCTGTCCCGGAGCGGGGTCAAGGCGGCGTGCGTGGCGCTGATCGGCCGCGGGCTGCTGATCCGGACCGCGAACACCGCCCGGGACGGCCGGGAGGCGGAGGAGAGTACCTACCGGCTGAACCTGTACGCCCCGCTCCCGGGCCCGGCACCGGACGACGGCGGGGAGGGGGTAGGCCGGAATCCGGCCCACCCGGGCCGGACAGAAGCCTACCCGGAGGTGGGCCGCCCGTCGGCCGACCCGGGCCCGGAAAAGGCCGGGGGTAGGCCGGCCGGCGGCCGGGGAGTGGGTCAATTTCTGGCCCCACAAGAGACAGGATCACAAGAGACACCCCAAGAAACAGCAGCAGCGGGCGGCATTCAACAGCCGGCGGCGGTCGTCGGCGGGGCTGATGCTGCTCTGGTGAAGGAACTGGTGCAGGAACTGGTCCGGAACGGGGTGGGGCGGGGGACCGCCGGGCGGCTGGCGGCCGAGAAGCCGGATGTCTGCCGGCGGTGCCTCGAGTACCTGCCGTTCGCCGCCGTCCGGACCACCCCCGGGGCGTGGCTGGCGGCCGCCATCCGGGACGAGTTCGGCCCGCCCGAGCGGTTCGTCAAGCGGGCCGGCGGACCGGTATCTGCCGCCACCCCGAGCCCCTCAGACCGGGCGGCCGCCCGGACCGCACGCCTGCGGGCGGACCTGGCCCGGCTGGAACGGGCGCGGCCGGACGCCCTCGCCGCCTTCCGGGCGTTCGTGGCCGCCGAGCGGGACCGGGCCGAACGGTTCGCCGGCCGGCTGTCGCCGAGGGGGCGGGCGGAGTTCCTGGCCCAGTTCGACACCCCCGACCACCGGCTGGCCCTGTACGAGCGGTGGGTCGCGACGACCGGCCGGGGCGACCGGCCGGCCGCCGGGGCGATCGCGGACCATCCTCTTGAGTGCCGGGCGGGGGCGGCCGACAGTGTGGGGGAGGGGCCGCCCCCCGCCCCGGACAGACTGCCAGACCGTGACCGCCCGTTATGACCCGACCAAACCCACCCCGCCGACCCGTCCTGCTGTCCTTCCGGTTCGCCGGCCCGGCCCTCGCCGGGTCGCTCATCATGGGGCTGGTGTCCGCCCTCGCCCCGCCGGCCGCCCAGGTCGCCGTCCTTGGGGCGCTGGTCAGCATCCTCGGCGGGCTCTTCTTCGCCTACCTGGGGCAGGAGGAGGACCGGGACCGCCGCCGGGCGGAATTGCTGGAGCGGCTGGCCGTCCCGCTCGCCCTCGCCCCCGAACACGACCTGTACGACGGGTACCTGACGTTCTGCCGGGCCCTGACCGAGCTCGCCCGCCGGGACGACCCGGCCCTCCGGGAGATCGCCGCCCTCAAGCTCGCGGCGGTCAACGCCCAGCTCGACGCCCTGGCCGCCGGCACCGCCGTGTTCGCCGGGACCGAGGGGTGGCGGACGGTGTACGAGAAGCTGCTCGCCAGCCCGGACGTGAGGGAGTACCGGTCGGTCGCCTGGGCCCGGGCGGCCGACTACTGGCAGGACCCGCCCGGCCGGCAGAGCCTCAAGGCCAACTTCGCCGCCGCCGACCGCGGGGTGTTCATCGAACGCGTCATCATCCTGCCGGAGGCGCTGTGGCCGGCGGGGGCGGCCGTCCCGGCCGACGCCGTCCGCCCGTGGGTGGACGAGCAGCACGCCGCCGGGCTGCGGGTGTCCCTGGCCCGGGAGGCCGACGTCCGGGGCGAGCCGGACCTCGTCGGGGACTTCGGCATCTACGGGGACCGGGCGGTCGGCACCCTGGAGTTGGACGACCGGGCCCGGGCGGTCCGGTTCACCCTGTCGGTCGACCGCCAGGCGGTCCGGCTGGCCCGGGAGCGGTGGGACCGGCTGGCCCTGTTCGCAGTCCCGTACCGCGACCTGTTGGCCCGGACCGAGGGGGCCGCGTAAGATCGGATCGGGCGTCGGATCGACGCCCGTCCGTGCTTGCCCCCGGGGCCGCCGTGTCCGACCTCCTGTACCTCGACACCGCCCGGCTCGGGCGGATCTCCCCCGGCGCCGCCCGGGCCCAGGCCGACGCCCTCCGGCTGGCCGCCGACGAGGGCGGGTCGGCGTACTTCGACCGGTTCCTCCGGTCCGGGCTCGACGTCCTCCCGCCGGGGTTTCGGGACCGGTACCCCGGGCTGACATCGTGGGCCGGGGTGGGGGAGTTGAAGCAGTCCCTCCGCCGGCTGGCCGGCCACCGGCCGGACCTGCCGGTCCTCCTGGCCGCCCGGTCGGCCGCCCTGATGGGGTTCGCCGCCCGGCTCCTCGCCCGGCTGTGCCGGAACGTCCTCACCACCGACCTCGGCTGGCCGCCCTACCACGACCGGCTGGTCGCCACCGCCCGGCGGTCCGGCCGTACCGTCACCACCCTGGCCGTCCGGGACGACGCCCTGGCCGGTCGCGCGACCGCGGACGAGGTGGTCGACCGGGCCTGCCGGGCGTACGCGGACAACGGCTGCGACGGGCTGTTCCTGACCGCGGTCGGCCACCTCGGCGTCCGGTTCCCGGTCGAGCGGGTGGTCCGGGCGATCGAATCCCGGAACCGGGTGTGGTTCGTGGTCGTCGACGGGGCCCAGGAGCTCGGCCACACCGGGGCCGACCTCGCCGGCGGGTTCTGCGACCTGTACCTGGCCGGGTGCCACAAGTGGGTTCGGGCCCACCACCCGCTGGGGGTCGGGTTCTACGGCCGGGCCCGGTCCCGGGGAGTGGTCGACGGGGTGCTGGCCCGGATGGTCGCCGCCGGGGACCTGGACGACCCGCTGCTCGGGCTGTCGGCCCGGCTGGAGGCCGACGCCCCCGCCGGGGGGACCGAGACGGCGAACCTGCTGCCGCTGTTCGCCGCCCGGGGGGCGGCCGGGGACGCCCGCCCGGCCGTCGCCCCCGGGCTGGCCGGCGACCTC